>JAQTSP010000248.1 GCA_028711205.1 Eubacteriales bacterium
GTGGCGATAGCTAAGGGGATCCACCTGTTCCCATCCCGAACACAGAAGTTAAGCCCTTATACGCCGATGGTACTTGGCGGGTGACCGCCCGGGAGAGTAGGTAGCTGCCGGATTCAATTTTACAATAATTTTGAACGGTTTATCTGAGTGTAAGCCGTTCGATAATCCTCAGTAGCTCAGCGGTAGAGCATCCGGCTGTTAACCGGAGGGTCGTTGGTTCAAACCCAACCTGGGGAGCCATCGATAAAGCCCTTTTTATATGGGGCTTTTTTGTTGTTTAATAACAGCATAATTTAACAGCGGAAGATATAGGATAAATTTGAAAAAAATTACAATCACTAATCGTATGATGCAGATCAATACTGTTCTTTTTTAGTTCCTGATTTGCCTTATCATAATATTTTCTAAACAGCCGAAAATACCCCTTAGTCTCACTGTTGATAAAATCTGCCAGTATATCCGGATCGCTCAGTATTCTGTCAAAATCATAAGCGCCGTTGACTTTCCAAAAATGCAGGAAGCCGATGTTGACCGCGCCTTTCGGGCAGAACATAGCGCAGCGCATGCACATCGCGCACTGGCCGTCAAATTTGATTTTGCCATCTTTCAGCGATATATTTCCCGACGGGCAGTTGTTGGCGCAGCGCATACAGTGGGCGCATTTTTTATCGTTCACCGAATGCAGCCTGCCGTTCAGCTTTGCGCCGAACCATTGTATCCTGAATACGGCAGAAACAGCTCGATGGCGCAGCCGATATTTGATGGCGTCACGCTCGCCATTCAGCAGCCTTGATACAAACAAACTGCTCAGCGCTTTGTTGTATATGAGCATCTGCTTGACCAGGCTGTCGTTATAACGAAATACAATATTGTAAGGCATCAGCAGATGTTTTTCGAGTACGACATCAAATTTTCTTTCTGTTAACAGCTTCCAGAGTTTATATGATGACGCATCGTTGAAAGAAAATGGCTCACCTGAAGTTTTAAATATGAATGCTTTTTTCCCCGGCATTTGAGGGAACATTTTGATAAACTGTAAAAACAGCTGCGGTGTATTGAACGCGTGTACCGGATACCCGAAGCCGACATAATCGTACACGGCCGGCATGGGGAAATCTCCAAATGGTCTTTTGACCTCATAGACCTGCGTTTTGATATTATTAGAATCGAGCTGCTTCTTGAGCATATTTGCCGCCGTCAAGGTGTTGCCTGTCCCGGAAAAAACATAGATGATCGCGGTTGCCATGAATACCCCCTAAAATAATAAATAGGTCTATTCAGTAAATTTTTCCGGATAACAGGCTTTCATGGTATCAATGATAGACTGTTTTAAGCCGCCTCTATGATATCCAAGCGCTTTGACGCTGTCAGAAGGATCAAAATACAAATCGTGCGTTTGTATGCCGCGCATCAGGTATTTGGCGTTAAGCCCGCTCTCAAGCCCGTTTTTACGGTGTTTTTTGTCAATCATGATACCAGCGATGACCGCCATGAACCGGGGAACGTTCACGATTTTTTTAGGCGTGCCCAAAGCCGCCATCATCATTTCAAGCATTTCGTGATAGGAGTGGTTTTCGTCGCCGATGGGATACCGTTTGCCGTGCTCTCCGTTCTCGAGTGCGCCGATGATGGCCTCGCCGATATGCTCTGCGGCGATCATGTTCGTGCCGCCTTTTGGAAAGAATATGACACGGCTATGTATGTATCGGTCGAGAAGGACGTCTTTCCACAGCGGAACACGCCCCGGCATGCTTCCGAAAATATAAGGCAGCTCAAGTATCATCACAGACATTTGGTCTTTTCCTGCGGCGATCGCACGCTCGGCCTGTTCAACGCGGCAGCGTATATACGGATGACGCTGACAAAGCATTTTGTCCGGCCATAGCCTGTCAAAATACGCGAAGTACGAGCCCAACACGACGCATCTTTTCACACCGGCTTTGCGCGCCGCTGTGATCGTTTTTTCGCAGTTGACGACAAGCCTCGCATGGAAGAAGTCGTATGCCGGCGCGGGCGGCACGATCCTGTCGTCGGGGCCGACCGCATAGACGACCGCGTCAAAGCCTGAAAAAAGTTTTTGCAATTCTTCTTCCGAAAGTTCGAATACATTGCCAATATGGACAACGACTTCTTTTGGATACCAGCCGCCAAGCTCAATATCATCAATCGCAAGCGCATCAAGCTTATGGCCTCTCTTCAGCCCGACAAGTACGGCGTGATAGCCTAAAAAACCGGTTCCTCCAACAATAAGTATCTTCACTGATCCCACCAACTTTCGTTTAAGCGTGTACTGTAATATGACGATGAACGTATATGCCGATGCTTTATGAAACTATTATAACACTTAACGGCCTGTTATAAAGCAAAACATTGAGAACCTATGTATTTATCTGACAGCACAGGCATAAACTAAAACAAATTATGTAATGGAGCAGAAAAGATATGCCAAAAGACAGCCAGCCCGATAATAAAAAAGCGAGAAAAATAAAAAGCAAGGCGAAGACGCCTGTGACGGCTGACGGGCAGAATAACAGCCGAAACACAAAAAAGCAGTCCGCCAAGCGAAGCAATGTATAGGCTGGGTAATATTTCATAGTAGTTCGTCCAAACAGGCACATTTTTACTGTATCAAGGCTTTACATGGCTCCGTTTATGCAATATCATATAAGTGTTAATATTGCCGGAGGCATAACGATGAAGAGTTACAGGAAGATACTGGTTTTGGATATTCCAAAAAGGCGGCAGTTTGTCAATATTACGCCGGATGTCGTGTCTGCGCTCAAGGAAAGCGGTATCAGGGAAGGCTTATGCCTTGTTAACGCCATGCACATCACGGCCAGCGTGTTCATCAACGACGACGAGCCCGGGCTTCACGCCGATTTTGAAAAATGGCTCGAAACGCTTGCGCCCGAAAAGCCGTATTCCCGGTACGCCCACAACGGCTTTGAGGATAACGCCGACGCGCATTTGAAACGCACGGTGATGGGGCGCGAGGTCGTCGTGGCCGTTACGGACGGAAGGACCGACTTTGGCCCGTGGGAACAGATATTCTATGGCGAATTTGACGGCATGCGCACAAAAAAGATCATGATCAAAATCATTGGCGAGTGAACGATGT
>JAQTSP010000052.1 GCA_028711205.1 Eubacteriales bacterium
GGGTTCCAAATTCTCGAGCGTATCATGGATGCGTATTTCCTTGTCGAATAATCCTGTGCTTATCTGCCGTTTCAGGCTCAGGTTCATACCGGCAAGCATGCTTTGTCTCATTTGACCCGCAAAATAAATTTCGTAATGATCGTCAACCCACTGTGCGCTGGCACAAATATTTTCAGCAGGCAGCATCGACAATCTCCCGTGCATACCATGATTGACCCCGTTATCTATACAGGCCGGTCCCGTATTATCAAGGCCGCATGTGCTTAACATCCCGGCGCTCCAGTAGCTTAAAAACTCCCCTTCCTGAGTATTAAAATAATTGTTTGCGACCAGCCCGTTTTTGCTGATAAACCCAATGTTAATTCCTTTATAAGTTAAATAATAAATATCCATGCATTTATCCGGCGTCACCGAAAAATTTAGCCCCCCGGCATTATACGCCTCAAAGGCTTCGGTTCCTTTTCCCCGGCCCGACCGATACGCAACATGCCGGAATCCGGCATACTGCGACATGTCACCTGCTTTTTGCAAAAGCTCTGTCTTAACCATGTATAAACCGCTCCTTTTTTATAATCCTGCCATCACTTCTTCAGAAAATATCCATTGGTATCAATTAAATAGTGATACAGCATACCCCTCTCCAGATGAGGGTTTTGGCTATCGAAGATGCCCGCATACAACGTAAAAGCAAAGTATTCATCCCGGCTGATTTGAATTTTCTTGTTAATCAAATTGTACATATTAATTATATTGATTTTCCCAAACCGGTCAATATATTTTTTATTTAAATACTGTAAATTGTCAAATAAAGCATACCTGTCCGGGCAAAGATATTCTTTATAACCGCCCAGCAGCTCTGCCGTTTCCCCCGGGATAACCATCTTCATCGAAAAAACTCGTTTTTCGCCCACTTCTTTGATGTTATTTTCCAACTCAAAACCCATGCCGAATGATAAAAATATATCCTCCCATTTAAGCGCTATTTTACTGCCGCTGAAAACATCTGTCATATCAATCATCTTCGATGAATGCTTGCCGGCATATATACTGATAGCCTCAAACTCTTTCGCCAATACGCTGTTGAAGTAAGACACAATTTCTCGCCACTTTGCCGGTATTTTTATACACAGCGTATCAACAAGCTCTTTATTGCTATCAGGCTGATGCTCAGATGCATCGATATTTGTGTTTTTAAATATTGTTAAGAGCCGCTCTTTGCCGGCTCTTAACAATATTTTACCGAGTGGCTCCACTCATCAGCCCTCCGTCGTTATCCTGCATATCATCTTACGGGAATATGCCTCTGATCTTTTTTGCCTTGACCACACGGTCAAGCGCGACCATATAAGCAGAGACGCGGAGGCTTGTGTCTTTTCCCTTTGAAAGCGCGCATACTTCGTCAACGCTTCGTATCATGATTTTTTTCAGCATCGAGTTGACCTCATGCACATCCCAAAAGATCGCCTGCAGATTTTGCACCCATTCAAAATACGATACAACCACACCGCCTGCGTTGGCCAAAATATCCGGTACGATAACGACGCCCTTCTCTTTTAATATCTCGTCTGCCCTGGTCGTCGTCGGGCCGTTTGCACCTTCTACAATGATCTTGGCCTTAACTTTAGGCGCAATCGTTTCTGTGATCTGGTTTTCCAGCGCCGCCGGAACCAGTATATCCACATTGAGCGTAAGCAGTTCATCGTTTGATATCTCGCGAGTGCCCTTCCCCGTGTAACCTCTCAGCGTCCGGTTGGCCTCTGCATGTTTAAATATTTCGTCAATGTTGAGCCCTTTTTCATTATATAAACCGGTATGTACGTCGCTGACTGCCACCACGGTGTACCCTTTCTCATAGAAGATTCTTGCTGCCGTTCCGCCCACATTACCAAACCCCTGAACGGCGATCTTCGCTTTCTGCATGGGTATGCCCGAACGGAACGCGATCTCGTCCGTTACAATCACAACGCCGCGTCCCGTGGCCTCTTTTCTGCCCAGGGACCCACCGATCTCGATCGGCTTTCCGGTCACCACGCCGGGTACGGCATAACCTTTGAACATGCTGTAGGTATCCATAATCCATCCCATGATACGCGCATCGGTGCCTACATCCGGTGCGGGGATATCACGTTCCGGCCCTAAAACCGGCAATATCGCCGCCGTATACCGCCGTGTCAGGCGCGACAGCTCACGATCGCTGAGACCTGATGGATCGACCTGTATCGCACCTTTCGCGCCGCCGTACGGGATATTCACCACAGCGCATTTCCATGTCATCCATGCCGCCAGCGCGCGCACCTCGTCAACGTCTACATCCGGATGGAAACGGATTCCGCCCTTGCACGGCCCGCGCGAGCTGCTGTGCTGTATGCGGTATCCGGTAAAAACCTTGAGTGTGCCGTCGTCCATCTCTACCGGTACCGCCACTGTTAGTTCGCGTTCCGGATAACGAAGCGCATTATAGTCGTTTAACGTGTATCCGAGCTTCTCCGCCGCAAGGTCAAGTACCGACAGCATCTGTTCATATGGATTGTATTTCATGTTCTTCTTCCTTCCTATTAATATTGATTAAAATAAACGGGTATAAAGGTTTTTTTGATGCCATCGAGCAGTACAAATATTATGAATCTACAAACACCCAAAATATATTTTTACTGCCCGACGGCAAATATAGCCTCATTAAGCATTGGCCCATGCAGCACGTACAAAACCCACTGCCTTTTTTACGCCCTCAATGCCTGTATTGCTGGCCTCCTCGATGCATATCCAGCCGTCAAAACCACTTTCTTTGAGCTTTTTAAATATCCCGTCAAACGGTACGATCCCTTCGCCGACCACGGTCGGTTTCAGCGCGCCGCGTTCTGCCGTATCCGCTGCATGTATTGTCACAATCCTGTCCATCACTTTGTCCAACACCTCAAAAACGTCGCTGCCGTATACGATTGTGTTGGCCGTATCGAAATTGATGCCAATATCCGTATCGCGGATACCGTCTGCAATCTTCAAAAATATTTCTGTCGGATGCGAAAAATCAGGGTATCGCCAGCAGCCGGGTTTGGAGTGATTTTCGAACAGCAGCTTTACGCCATACCTGTGCGCTATATCGGCCGATCGTTTAAATGCCTCAGTCGCCAAACCGACTCCTTGTTTCACATCCATTTCAGGATGCGCCTGTCCGGGCGTCATGCGAAGATATTTTGCGCCGAGCGCCGAAGCAAGCGCGATATCACGATAGAAATAATCCCGTTCGCGCTGCCTCTGCAACGCATCCGGATGCGTAAAATCGGGGTATGCTGTCATCATCACCAGCGGCAACTCCGATAAGTCTTTTTTTAGCTGTGAAAGATACACCGGCGTATGGTTTGCAACAAGCAGCATGCTTAAATCGACCGCGTCAAGTCCGCAAATCTTTGCGGTATTCACCCAGTCTTTAACAGACATGTCCCCCTCTTGTATCGCTTTAAAGAACGATACGGGCAAACAGCTTACTTTCATAAATGAACCCCACGTTATATTAGTCCCGAAGCACCATGTCGTCCGGCGCTACCTCAATACCCAGCACCTCGTCCATATTCTCCCACATCTTGTTTAGAGCCTCGGCATACCGGTCCATTAAATCATGACCGTTCGGCGGATAGATTGAATCATACAGCACCAGGGAATCCGCCAGAATCTGCTTTGTCACCTCGTAATCCTCAGGCCCGTATTCAACCTTTTCACCGCTGGTATATGGGCATGACCACGGACAGCCTTTGCCGTATCCTGTCCGTTCCTGAAAAAGTGTCTGTAACTGCACGGGCCGCGTCTGCCAACGGCTGACCGCAACGCCTTCTGCTACAAGCGCTTTTTGCAGTTTTGCCCGGAAGAGGTTCGGATCCATTGATATACCGAGTTCTTTCGGGGAAAAACGGATCCTGAAATAATGATAAACGCTTTGCCTGTTTTCGGGAATATGCGGTACTGCAAGCCCTTTAAGCCCGCCAATCTTCTCTGCAAGATATTGCGCATTAGAACGTCTCAGCGCGTTATCATCTCTCAGGCTAGTCAAACGCGAGCGAACAAACGCCGCGGGCAATTCAAAATACCGGTACATATACCCAACGCCCGAAGAATTATAATCCCTCGGAACGCCTTCCCGAACCACTTCGCCAAACATCCTGCACTGGTTGGCACGAACAAAATATTCCTCATCGTCCGTATTGAACAATCCTCCGTCTCCACCCGGCAGATTTTTCAACCCATTTAAACTGAATACCGACATGTCTGCAAGCGTTCCCGCATTCTTCCCTTTATAGGTCGCTCCATGTGCCTGGCAGGAATCCGCAATAACGATCAGATGATATTTTTTTGCAATAGAATTGATCTCGTCCATATCTGCCGTTATACCGTGCAGATCAACGGGTATTATCGCCTTGGTCTTCTCCGTGATCTTTGCCTCAATCTTTTTAGGATCCATACAAAATGTTTTCGGATCGACGTCTACAAATTTAGGTATCCCATTGCAATGCAGCACCGCCATCGCACAAGCCACAAAATTTAAAGAAGGTGACAGCACCTCGTCTCCCGGCCCAATACCCGCTGCTGCCAAAGACATCGTTAACGCCGCTGTACCGCTGTTGCAGCTTAGACAATATTTCGTCCCGACAAACTCTGCCCACTCCTTTTCCAGCGCCTTGACCTGCGGTGCATACGGCCCCCATAAAACGCCCTCTTCCAACGCTCTCATGACATATTCTTTGTCCTGCTCGCTGATTACCGGAAATTTGATATGCCCGTTTGGGTTGACAGCTTCTCCTCCGTTTATTGCTAACCTTGCCATTTTTGCGATCTCTCCTCACTTTTTTTGACTTGGATAAAATTTCTGTGATATATAAATTTATTACATTTTTCATCCGATGCTTCACGCATGATCCAACAATGGCCCTGTATCCATGCCGTATGCTGATAAATGTTTTATATTTATTTATATAGCCCATATAATTAAATATTCTATTTATTTTTTGTTTTATATTTATGTTATGATTATATGTCTATTGTCCATAATTGTCAACATTATTACGAGAAAACGCCATTGAAATATTAATATATATGTTTTTTTCGTCTCGCGGCTTGTAGGGACGTTGCTCTTATTATATAATGGGTCTAATAAAAAATATATTTAAGAGAAACTCGTTTCGGAGGAGAAAATGTCGGATGCAAAATTAATCTGGGTGGAGAAATCAAAACTTTCTACGAATATCGGCATCAAAGCGCATACTCACGAATATTTTCATTTGTATTACATACCAAAAGGCGAATGCAGCTTTTTCATACACGACAGGCCCTATGCTGCCTCCGGTGGCGATCTCGTCATTGCCGTACCGGGCGTTGTTCATGGGGTTCAGGCAAAAAAGGATATAAAACTGCTGGAAATCAAATTCGCCGTGTATGATTCTGCGCTTGCAAATGACCTTTCCGTACTGCCATACCCCGTCCAGGCGGATTCCCATACCGATTATTTCATAAACTTCATTGTCGATAATGGCCGTTCGCGTCTTCAATATTTTATTGATAGTACACGCCAATATTTAAATACACTGCTTATTCATCTAACGAAGGATCTTCATGTGCCCGATATTACTGCGTCTAACTCGCAGCTGATTAACACTACCGGGTTTTCAAATGTAACAATAAATATCATTATATATGTCGAGGAAAATTATATGAACAAAATCAGCCTCGAAACGATTGCAAAAACATTAGGCTATAATAAACATTACATATGTACGGCCTTTAAAAAGGATACCGGTATCACCATTTTTGATTATTTGAATTTTGTACGAATTCGCCATGCCGCCGAAATGTTCTCTTACAGTGATAAGGATCTGCTGACAATCTGCCAACGTGTCGGTTTTACCAACTTAAGCCACTTTAATCATACCTTCAAAAAACTCACCGGTTTGCCTCCCGGTCAATACAAGCGAATGTTTCCCGTCGATATCAACGGAAATCTGCAGGGAGGCTGTTTCCTTCCGAATAATGATATATACCAGATACAAAAAATATCTGAAATATTCGGCACATTCCCTCAAAAAGAAGTCTGATCAAATGTGGCGCAAAACGTGCCAGAAACCAGCCGATGATAATGCCAGACCAGAAATTACCCTGAATCAGGAGTTTTGTCAGGCAGAAATAAGAACGGGCGCTCGAACGAGCCCGTGTTGATCCTCAAACTTTTTTCACGATACTCCTTCGGGTTGATACCCGTGACCTTTTTAAACACCACGCTAAAATAATTAGGGTCGTTGTAACCGACGGCATACGCGATCTGATAGTTTTTTTCATTCGTGGTTTTGATCAGTTCGCATGCTCTTGCGATGCGAACCTTATTAATATAATCGCTTATGTTCATGCCCTCATACTCTTTAAAAAGTTTGCCTAAATAGTTGGAGCTCAATTGCACATGCTCGGCAACATCCACGACTGAGAGCTGGCTTGCATAGTTTTGCTTAATAAAGCGCTTTGCCTGTTCTACGCCGCTGATACTCTGCCCCTTTCTATATTTCAATATTTCGGTACAAGCGTTGTCTATGATTTGAGTCAGTACAATATAAATGCTCTCCAGCGTCCGTACGCTGCGGACGTCCTCTATCAACGATGATATGTCCGTACCTGCCACCGCACTCGCTGCCGTGCAGCAAAGTATGGCAATGTATTCGGCTGCCATGTATACGTCAGTAAGCCCGGGAGACCTTTCCCTTATGCAATCGAAGTATTCCCTTATATACTCATTCAATTCCCTTGCCATACCCAGCCTGCACATATTTAGTATCTGGCTTTCGTCCGGCAGACGTAACCCGCCTCCGCTTGCCGCTATGTCCGTAATCATAAGCAGCGGAACACGCGCCAGCATAGTATTATAACGCAACGCCTCGACGGCATCCCCGTATGCTTCGCGCACCTGCCCAAGTCCGTCATAAATACCACTTATGCCGCCCATAACAGATAACCCCGCTAATCCCACCTTGCACACCGGTGAAGCGAGCAGCGCATCTTCACATATGTTAAATACATCCGCAGACTCCTCAAAATTAAATATGACGGTAAGCGACTCCATATTATCCCCTAACGGTTCGCACACCATGTGTTTACCGAGTTCACTTGTGATCCGCCTGGTTATCGCTAAAAACGCGATTTGCAGGGTTTCTTCATACATCCCGTTACTGTAATTTTCGTTCCCGCTTTTAAACACGGCCACTTGAAAACACCGGTAGGGGAACTCAATTCCAATATATTTTGCCTGTTTGGAGAATCTGTTCGTATCCACACCCTCTATCAAGTCGTTGAGCAGCTTTTCTCTCAGTATGGGTTTGCTTGCTTCAACGCGCTCCCTTAGGAGGGTGATCTCACAATCAGCTGCACGCTGCTGCTCTATGGTCTCGCACAATTTCTCGCCCGTATTACGTAAAGCCCGAGGCGTGAACGGTTTAAGTATATATTCGATAACGCCGTACTCTATCGATTTTTGCGCATATTCAAACTCATCATAGCCGCTCAAAACGATTTTTATTGGAGAGATACCCTCCGACGACATGTGTGATAATAACTCGATTCCGTCCATTTTTGGCATTCTTATATCGAGTATTATCCCGTCAAACGCATGAGCGCGCAGTTTTTCAAGCGCCTCACATCCGTTTGTTGCACTCGAAGTCTCGAAAAGTCCCATACTGTTCAACTCGTCACAGATGCCATCCCGTAAGATTTTCTCATCCTCGACGATTAAAACCTTATACATCGTTTTCCTCCGTTCGTATTGGGATGATGATCTCAACGATCGTATACCCGTCACTTATTCTATAGTGAATGCCATATTCCTTTCCGTAATACAGCTTCAGCCTCTCGTCTGCATTTTTGATCCCAATACCCGTGCCGGACATGTCCGGGCCTCCCGCAAGCATTGCATTGATCTCGGTACACTTTTGTTCGGTGAGCGTACCGCCGTTGTCGCTCACTGTAATACACAGGCAGTTGCCGCGCAGACTTGCCCCAACGGCGATGTGCCCTCCGCCATCTTTCTTTCTGACGCCATGGTACAAAGCATTTTCTATCAGCGGCTGTACCACCAGCTTAATAATCGTGAAGTGCCCCACCGCCTCCTCCATCGATATGGAGTAGGTAAGCTCACTTGTATATCTCAGTTGCTGTATGGCGAGATAATACTTGCAATACTCCATTTCACGTTGTATCGTTAAAAATTCATCGTTATTAATGCTGATTCGGAAGAGCTTGGAAAGTGCATCCGTCATCTCCATGGCCTCATCCTTTTTGTTATTATTGATTAACCAGATGATGGATGACATGGTATTGTAGAGAAAATGCGGGTTGATTTGCGAAACCAGCGCCTTGTACTCGGCAATATGCTTATCCCTCTCTACCTCACCGATACGTTTTATATAGTTATCGATCTTCATCATCATTGTATTGAAATTGTGCGCCAGCATACCCACCTCATCGTTATACAGCGGTATGAAACCCGGCATAAAGCGGCCCTCCTCGGCGTTTTGCATAGAAACGCACAGTTTCTTTATTGGCTTGGAAATGCTGCGTGAAAAAGCCACCGACGCTATAACAGCGCATACCGCGATGCCCATGCATAACAGCGCCATCAGCAGTACAATATACAGTGTTGCCTCTGATATCTCCGCTTTGGGTATAAGCGCAACCAGCATCAATCCATTCTTCCCCGAATCGTGGGTCATCGGAAGATACGGCTCGCCCTGCACCAATACCTTTTCGGGCAAAGCACTTCCATCGGAAAGCAAGTCGCCAAACACCTCATCTTCGCTCTCTCCTGCGAGCGAAGCAATACCGGAGGACGCAATCACCCTGCCACCGTATATCATCAATATGCTGCTTTGTGTCTGGACAAAATTAACATCGAATATGTCTGTAATATGATGAATGTTCACTGCGGTTATGACTATGCCGATCACCTCGCGGGTATCTGTGTCTTCTATGCGCCGCGCAGTAACCACCATATGATAACCGCACGCCATCATTTCATCCAGCATGATCGCTGTGTTTCTCGTATCTTTCTGCAGCAAATGTTCAAGCGCCTGAGCCGGGATAAACTCCACACTGCCTTCGTAATCGTTGGAATACATCCTGCCGTTCATGCCAACAAGGTAAATGGACGTTTCGATATCCGAGGCATACTTACTGTCGTAGAGCTTTTTATCCAGCGCGTTTTCCGCCAACAATCCACGTTCATTTTCCAGGGGTTCTTTCAGTACGGTGTTTACGTCCTCGTCTATCGCAAAGGTAATGTTGACATAGTCTAAATAGGTAAACAGCTCATCCATCTGCTTATCCACCTGTTCCAAACGAAAAGACACATCATTAATATAACGT
This sequence comes from Eubacteriales bacterium, assembly GCA_028711205.1. GTDB lineage: Bacteria > Bacillota > Clostridia > Christensenellales > SZUA-584 > JAQTSP01. Next base: position 9,388 of record JAQTSP010000052.1, read on the forward strand.
TTTTCGACCTCTGCCGATGCCACATTGACACTCACCACGCCCATGATAAGTATTGGAATAATAGAAAATATTAGGAACATGATCGTTAGCCGTTTAAACAGGCTCATGGAATGCAGCTTATAGCTTATGTTTTCAAGCATAGCTCGCCTCCAAAAAAAAAATATGTGCAGAGGCTGCTGCCCAAATCAATGGGCAGCAGCCTCCTTTTGTCATATCCTCGCTATTGTCATATCCCCGTTACACGAATCATTTATTCGCAACTCATCATCAATTATCCTTACTCGTCAATACGCATCGCAATAATGGACTCCCAGTCATAGTCGCCGATATTGCTTGCATCTAAAATAAAGGATTCGCCTTCAAAGCTGTCCGGCAATTCTTCACCCGCAAAATAATCGTTGATTATGTTCATTGTGTTTTCAGCCAGTACTGGCGGTGCAGGAATAAAGAAAGCTTTATACATGGGGTCATCATTTTCCAGCGCCTCAAACGTCTCAATACCCCACCCAAGGCCAACGATCACAACATCCTCCTTGCCGGCAGCCACACAGGCCGCTTTTGCTCCCGCGCAGGTATCAAAGTTAATGCCAAAAACGATATCCACCTCGGGGTTTGCCGTCAATATGTCTTCCATGACATCCATGGACTTCGTTCTTGACGCTTCACCGTCCTGATGCGCAACGATCGTAACGCCGGGCAAAGCCGCATTCTCCACCGTCTCCTCGAACCCCGTTGCGCGAATAACAGAACCTTTGATCTCGGCGGCAAAGTCGATAATAGCGATCTCCGCTTCTCCGTTCATATTTGTTTGAATATAGTCGATTATCCAGTCGCCCATTATGGCGCCATCGTTGTAAAGATCAAAAGTGATCTGGCAAGTCGGAACATCGGACTCGACCTCAGAGTCAAACACAAATACGGGTATTCCCGCTGCGATAGCATCTTCAATAGCAGGGACGACACCAAAAGCGTCACACGGTGCCAACGCGATTGCATCCACACCCAATGTCACGAAATCTTCTATCTGTTGTATCTGCGTCGCTGTATCAAGGTCGGCATCCTGAATGTTCAATTCAAACCCCATCTCATTGGCAAGATTAACAAACGCCGCTTCAAGATCTTTATAGTATTCATCGCGTCTGTAAAGCAAACTGATGCCAATCACCTTATTTTCATCCTCTTGTTGCACAACTGCATCATCTGCAGCCTCGTCAACTGTCTGCTCCGTATCGTCTGCCGTCTGATCTGCATCGTCCGTGGCATCCGTTGTCTGTGTTGTATCACAACCCGCAATAAACACCAATGCCATTACCAAACACAGGACAAGAACAAAAAGCCTTTTTTTCATTGTTTTTCCCTCCTTTTAATTATACACTCTTCTGTGGTTTTTTTCACGCATGAAACATGCGCCCCGGTTCTATATGAGCCGGTAAACTGTAATCATTTTTTTCACGATACTGCATCCACCATTAATTGCATGATCCCCTCCTGGCTGAACTCGTTGCGTTTTAACTCTCCGCTAATGTGCCCCTCATGCATAATCAGCATACGGTCACACATACCCATCAGCTCCGGCATTTCCGAGGAGATCATAATGATGCACTTACCCTGCACCGCAAGGTCTGAAAGCAGCCGGTAAATTTCTGCTTTTGCGCCCACATCAATACCGCGTGTGGGCTCATCAAATATCAGTACGCTCGCCTGCACCGCCAACCATTTGGCGAGAACCACCTTTTGCTGGTTGCCGCCCGATAAATTGCGTGTCAGCCTGTATACATCCGGTACGCGGATACTCAGCGTATCCACATACCCCAGAGCAAGCGCCCTCTCGGCGCGGCGGCTCAGTATTCCGCCATGCAGTATACGTTTTATACCTACCATGCTTATATTGTGCTGTACCTGCATGCCCAAGATAATGCCATCCGTCTTTCTGTCCTCCGGCATAAGCGCGATACTTTTTTTTATTGCATCGCGCACATTTGCAATCTTCACAGGTTTGCCTTCCAAAAAAATCTCGCCCGCATCGCGTCGATATGCCCCGAATATACACTTCGCAAGCTCTGTCCTGCCTGCGCCCACCAGTCCGGCGATGCCCAGTATTTCGCCCTTGTTTGCGGTAAACGATATATCCTTAAGCCCGAGTTTTTTATGACACAGTCCGCGGACTTCAAGCGCCGGCGTACCGATCGAAGAAGGCTGCTTTGGATATTCACTTGCCAGTTCGCGCCCCACCATGGCTGTGATTAGCTGCTGTTTTGTCAAGCAGCACACAGGGCAGGTTTTTACGTGCCTGCCGTCCCGCATGACAGTGACCTTGTCCGCCAGTTCAAATATCTCCTCCAGTCGATGAGAAATATAAATGATGGTAACGCCCTTTGCCTTAAGCATCTTGATGATGCCAAAAAGCACGTGAAGCTCTTTCTCTGTGAGCGTTGCAGAAGGCTCATCCATAATGATTAGCTCGGCATCGTATATCAGCGCCTTGCATATCTCGACAATTTGCTGCTTGGAGACGCTCAACTTGCGTGTTTTGGCCATTACGTCTATCTTAACGCCCAGGCTGTCAAGCAACTTCTCCGCCTGCAAACGCATACCCATCTTATCAACAACAGGAACCCCCATAATGCGCTTTGTTTGCAGGTGCCCGAGGAATATGTTTTCGACAACGTTCAGATCCTTGACCATGTTGAGCTCCTGATGCACAACTGCGATGCCTTTTTTTGCCGCTTGCATCGGATGCGTCAGCAAAAGTTTTTCTCCTCGGAAATAGATATTACCCTCATTTGCATACTGTACGCCGCTCATTATATTAATAAGCGTGGATTTCCCTGCGCCGTTTTCACCAACAATAGCGTGTATGTCCCCCTTTATGACATCAAATGAAACTCTATCCAAAGCCTTGACGCCCGGAAATTGCTTTGATACCTCATGAATTCTTACGAGCACGTCGCCGTTCAATCACGTCACCCCCTTATGCTCTATTTTCCCGTGTTGTTCTTAAGACATCTATGCCTATAGCAAGAATGAGCACCACACCGCGCATAACCTGCTGGTAATAGGAATTGACGTTGAGCAGCGTCATAATATTTGTCAGCACACCCACCAATACCGCGCCGAATAACACACCCATTGCATTGCCCTTGCCGCCGCTTATACTTGTT
>JAQTSP010000053.1 GCA_028711205.1 Eubacteriales bacterium
GACTTGACCCACGAATGTTTCCGTCGGCGAAGGTTCGGGCGTCTCAGTTGTCGGTATGGGCGTCGGTTCGGCCGAAGTTGTGGGAACGGGCGTTTGCGAGGTGTCATACGCCGGCGACGTTGCGGCCAAAGTTTCTGATACCGCAGCCGCTTCGGTTTGCGCTCCGCAAGCGCACTGCATGATAAAAATGAGTATATAAATAAAAAGGCATCCGCTTCTTATGGACATTCTTTTGTACTTCGCTTTCTCTTTCTGCGTTTTCATATGCGTCCGGCCTGTAAACATTTATTAACTTCGCTATCTAAAATCTTTGTATTCCAATGTATTCATAATTCACCGTTTTCTTGCGGACTGCAAATTCCTGTTTAGCTGCCCGGCAAGATAAATACAATTATGCTATATTTCGTGTATATTAACTATATCATCATTGCTTTCTGGATACAATGGATTTCACTTGATAGGGCATCATTATTCGAACGAATTGCCAGCGTTTATGCAGAACCACGATTCTCATCAACCAATAACTGTTTCCATATTATGTTACCATATTATTAAGAGAACCTTGATTTATCCTTATACGCATAAGCTGTATTGCGGCGTTGCCTTAATCCTGTGTCCTGCAAATAAACCAAGCGGTGAACTGGCAGGCACACAGGCTGCGGGTTTTCCTGAATCCCCGCCATACTCAGCACCAGCATGAGCAGAATTCCCGTCTGAACGCCGAAGGCCGTGGCATCAACAATGCCATGCAGCGCCACGCTGACCAGCAGGCCAAGCGCCAGCACAAACTTGCCCCTGTCAGTTTCAATTTCACGCATTTTCCATATCGGCGACAGGTTCTTTTTAAGATAAATTAAAATCAATGCGGTACCGAGAATGCCAAAACTAAGAGTGGGCTCCAAATAAATGCTGTGGGTATGGACAACGGTCATACCGTCCACTACAAAATGAAAGCTTACATAAGCCAAAGCGCCCTCGCCAAAAACCGGATGTTTCAAAATATCCTCTAAGGCCCTTTGCCAGATTTCAATGCGCTTACCCATATCTATGCCGACCTGGCCCATGCGCGGGAAAGCTTCGGGAACGGCAACCATCAGCGCAGCAAGCAAAACGCAGGACCCCAGAAAAGCAGCCAGCGTCTTATACCTGCGATAGAGTATGAGCATCAGCGACACCGCAGCGCACAGCGCCACCACCGCTGTGCGGCATCCTGAAAAATAGAGGCCCACAATGTTTAACGCAATAGTAACGGTGTAAAAGCCCCTTAGTTTCCAATTTCCTGTCCTGACAAGCTTATAAACGGCAAACAGCACGACAATCTCAATGACGGCCGCATAATAGTTCGGATTGATAAAAACCGAGCAAACCCTGTTCATGTCACCTCCAAAAATCACATATTGGATAAGCGCAACCGCAAACGAAATTATGCTTGCGGCACATGAAGCATCAACAACCTTATCGAAAAGCGCGCGGGTCATCACAGACCTTGCAAACGCCCCGATTAAAAATATTATCGCCAAAAGCAGGGCAACCAGTGCACCCGCTTTGTTGCCGTTTGCGAGCGCTACAATAACCCCAAGCGTACACAGGGCCCAGAGGTATTTTATACCCGGCGCAGTGAACGCAACGCCCTTCAGGCGTTTCTCCTTAATAAGGTATATGACCACAAACAGCATCGCGGCGGCAGCCACATATATTGATAAAAAGGCTGATACAGCAAGGCCCAAAACGACCCATTCGTCAACAGAATATTGATAAGCCTTTCTCTTTAAACTACTGAAAACAGTTCTAATAATATTATTATCCTCCTTAGTCGTGCCAGAATGTGCCATTTAAAATAACCATTTCAATCCACATTAAAATTCAACGGCCTTGTTATACAACGCAGGATATAATAGCATAAATTATCATCGAAATTGTGTACATAATGTGAATAATATTAATATGGACATACCTGACCAGAAAAAGCGCATTGCGGCAAAGCGCTATCGTCGCTTCCATTCTTTTAAAGCAAAATGCAGACGGTATGGTCCGGGTTTGTCCGCACTTTATATTGGGCAGCACAGCGGTTTTTTACCGACGTTCGACTTCATCTTGCCGGGTGACCGGGTTGGGTATAGCTGTCCTGTACAGTTATGCTCCCTTCGAATTCATTCAGACACCAAACAAAACAAAAATCACCCGTTTTGGGCAGCTTTCATTTTTAATTTATAAAAACAATGCAATACTTCCATGGTTAATTTAAATATGGTTCATAAATTTTGAGGCTATCTACTTATGCTTGTATTCAATCATATCATTAAGATCGCATTCCAACGCGTCACAAAGCTTTATCAGCATCTCATGTTCTTGCGTCTACAGATTTGCCTTTACCTTATAAATATAAAATATGTTTTTAAGTAATCACAATATAACTTTATAAAGGTTTTTTTATAAATGCTTTTTCGTTTTCGGTTGATGTTTGTTATTCTTATACGTATATTGTTTTATAGAAGTCAAGAACTGGAACGTGAATATGCATAAAAGTTTTTTGAGATATCTAAGAGCCTATAGAAGGTATTCCACATTTTGCAACTTAACCCATGAGTTAATTTTGGAGGTATATCGAAATGCAAAAAATTTTAGAGGATTTATACTTTGGTAATACAAATCCCAATGAGAAACAATTTGTTCGTGATTCAGATTATGATAAAACATTGCGAGTTATATGCGGTTACGAGGAGAAGCTGATCGGTTTGCTTAACGGTAAAGAAAAATCGCTGTTCTTCGATTATGTGAATGCGCAAAGTGAAATCAACAGTATTACCGCAATTGAATATTTTGCCGACGGCTTTCGCACTGGCGCAAAAATAATGTTAGCGGTCATGTCTGATACAACGGGTTGTTTACGGGATATACAATAGAAATTGCCCGGGAGGATATCAGCAAATCCTTGCTCCGTGCCCGCGTCAATCCAACGTTCTGGTCCATCTTGCCTGGCGACCGGGTCGGGAAAAACGTGCCACCGGCACGTTTTTTTATCCCTCCCTTCGAATCCTCCCGTGCCATAAAAAAACCACCCAACATGGGGTGGCTTTGTTTTGGCGTGCCCGGGAGGATTCGAACCTCTGACCTTTGGAGTCGGAGTCCAACGCTCTATCCAGCTGAGCTACGAGCACACAGCTTTATTAATATAACATATTTTATTCCCATGTCAAATAGAAAATCGGCTGTTAAAAGTATTGGTACAGCGTACAGCGGATGTTGCCATTATAGAGCTTTCGTTTTTTTGCCGCCCTTTTTCCGAAATACCGCTCGAATTCGTCGTCCGCGGTAATGATGAACTTTTTGTCCGCGCGCGCCAGCGCCTCACCCATGTCCCGATAGAGCCGGTGAACGCTTTGCCTGTCGCCCATGCGCTCGGCATAAGGCGGGTTGGTCAGCACGATACAGTGGTCTCTTGAAAAATCCCGTACGTCCGCATGGTATAGCTTTATACTGACACCGGCGTTATCTGCATTTTTTGCCGCGGCGGAAAGCGCTTTCTTATCGATGTCCGATGCGTACACATCGCGCGGCGCCGTTATGTTCTGTCTCGCAGCTTCCCTCTCCTTGCGCCACTCGTTCTCGAACATGCGCCATTTCTCGGCGTCAAATGCGCGGTTTAGGCCGGGCGCAATGTTCGCGCCGATCATCGCCGCCTCGATCGCGATCGTGCCCGAGCCGCACATCGGGTCACAAAAATCCCCGTCCTTCCATCCGGTCAGCAGCACAAGCCCCGCCGCCAGCGTTTCCCTGATCGGCGCCTGAACGTTTGCGGCTCTGTAGCCCCTTCTGTTCAGCCCCGGGCCGCTCGTATTTAAACACACGGAAACAGTGTCTCCCAGTATTTTAATGTGGATATCATATCTCTGCCCTGTCTCATGTAAAACAGATGTATGATATTTTTCCATCAACCGTGTCGCCGCGGCCTTTTTGCATATCGATTGTATATCCGACACGCTGAAAAGCCGGCTCTTAACCGAATCGGCATTGACGATAAATTGCGCGTCTTTCGGGATATAGCGCTCCAGTTCGACGGCCCTGACGCCTTCAAAAAGCGCGTCAAAACTTTCGGCATCAAAACGCGCGATCTCGATATACACCCTGTCCGCGGACCGAAGGCGTATGTTTGCCTTCGCGATACTCGCCTCATCCGCACAAAAATAGACCCTGGCGTCTCTTGTTATGACATCGCTATATCCAAGCTTTTTGAGTTCTGACGCGGTCACAGACTCCAGCCCGAAAGCGCAGGACGCAAAGCACTTATACGCCATCAGGCTCTTCCCACCGGTTCAGCTTGACGCCGTTGATATACAGCCCAAAATTGCAGCCCAGAAACTCCGCGCTTTTTTCGCACATCTGCATCCTTGTCAGATATATCATCAGAAAATCCATCGGCGAAGAACTGGAACTCATGTTATAATCTATTGCGATCGTGCCGTCCTGCACCGTAAGTTTGGTCGATTGTATCGAATAGTTCACCCTGTCATGTATATCCGCAAGGTCAAACTTCTTCACTCTGACACGCGCCCTGTGCGCGTCGATTTTGTCCGCCAGTATCAGCGCGGCCGATATATCGCTGACCGGCTTCCCCGTCTCTTCTTCGTGCGACCCGACTGCTGCGCATACATCGCAGACTTCTGCCACAGGCATGCCGATCTCGCACAATATCGGGAAGAGCATGACCGCTCCGTCCAAACCGTGGTTTTTCCTGTTGATCATGTTGCCGACGTCATGCACCCAGCCCGCGATCTTCGCAAGCTCGATGCGCCTTTCCGGCATACCCAGCTTCTCCAGTATCTCGCCCGCTATGCGGCTGACATAGCCCACATGCCGCGGCCCGTGATCGGTGTAGCCGATCACCTCGAGGCATTTGTTCGCATGGCTGACAAGCTCTCTTATCGTTTCGTTGTTTTTGACATCGTTAAGCGTAATTTCCAACTTATTCACCCATATCTTTCAGTGACTCATAATCTTTGTCTCCGGAAAAATCTCGTTCTATGCTGATTTCTCCGCCCAGTTCTTCATAAGCGTTTTTCATGGCCATATAGTCAAAATAGACGATATCATCGTTTTTAAGCTCCTCTTCCAAATAAGGCAGCGCATTTTCGTTGCCGATCTTTCCAAGGCAGCTCGCATAAAATGCTTTTTGGTCATCGCTGTACAGAAATTTTTCGAGCGCAAACTGAAATATCCGTTCATCACAAGGCAGATCGCATAATATATCGAGGAAACAGTCAGAAGCGTAGCCGCTTTCAGAAGCCTCGTAGGCAGCGATCAGGTTTTCCTTTTGTATCTCGCCCGCGTTTTTAAGCTCCTCGGCGCATGCTTCTGAAAAATCGCTTTTTTCAGATGAATTAGCAATCGCGTCAATGTAAATATCGTATGGATGAATCATATCCATCTCTTCGATAAGCCGGACAACGACCGTTTTGATCTTGTCGCTTTTTTCCCCGTCGTAGTTTTTGAGCAATGCCAAAAGATACGGGTAGGTTTCATCTTTTGTATCGGCGATACGGTTAAGCATTACGCCCGGGACTTTGAAATCCGAAAAAATGTATTTTCCGAGCTCTTCAATCAAACCGGCTGAATCAAACGATTGGAAATATGCGTCAGGAGACCGACCCGAGAGCCATTCCTTGGGTGTTTCCAGCCAGGAAAGATAGAGCTCCGGCGCTATCGCCTCAAGCTTTTCATCATCAATGTCGTTTTCAAACTTATATTCGGATAAATATTTACTGAATTCTTCTTCGAAATCGATCAGCACTATTCTTCACCCTCTTTTGGCGCTTCGCATAATTTGTCATAGTATTTATTCAGCGTATCCGGCGTGATACCATAAATACGCACCAGGTCTTTTTTTAGCGGCATGATTATTTTGTCCAAAATACCGCTTACATAATATTCAAGCGCCGCGGCCAAAGCCTGCGGTTTTTTAATCCACTCTCCGGCGTCGCCTTTAACCTTTGCAATAGACGCCAGAATCTCGACACCCGACGTCACGAAATCATCGTCGTACCGATGCTGTGTATTTTTAATAAAATAACTCAACGCGTCCGCATACGGTTTTGGTATGTTTTCGAGATCCTCGGATACATTGCCTACTCTGACTTCCGCGATAGCGCCTTTAATATAAGCGATATACGGTTCTTTAGCGCCCATACGCTTCAGATACATGAAAACATCGTTTTTGATCTCATCCGTTTCGGCGCTTTTCAGTAAAAAGCTTCGGAACTCTTCCTCGACAGCTTCATCAGAGAACATACACATGATCTCAAGCACAATCTTTTTAATATACTCATCACCATAATGCAGTCCCCACATGATGACAGATTTAAAATATTCATCACTCTTCCATTTGTCTTTGAGGCTGCTCTCCTTTTGTTTGAGACATTCATTCAAATATTTTATCCTCAATTTGATCTCGTCGAACTGTACCTGATAGACATACTCAAGCTCTTTCCCGGAGCCGTTCTTTCTCGCTTCCTCCGCTTTCACCAAATAATATGATGCAAGATAATTGCCCGGATCGATCTTCAATATCTTTACAAAACAGTTCTTTGCCTCCGCGTACAATCCATAGTTATATGCCGCCAAGCCGCAAAAATGTATGATCCGTATGTCATAGGGCTGAAATGAAACGATCTTAAAAAACCACTTGTACGCTTTTTCATGATATCCCATTTCACAGTAAGTCAGCGCCACTTTGTGCATGTCATCGGGCTCAATATCATTTATCGTATCGATTTTTGCGATATATTTCTCTGCGTTTTCATAATCGCCAATGTCCGAATAAAAGAAAGCGAGGTTACAGCAGGCGTGCAGATTTGACTGCTGTTCTTCAAGAACTTTTTTTGACGTCTCTATCGCCTTTGCTTTGCGGCCGTCAAAAAAATAAGACAACGCAAGGTTGTTCATCGCGGGATACATCAGCTTATCGCGTTTAACGACGCTTTCCAAATGCTTGATCGCGTTTTTATAATCGCCTTTGTCAAGAAACTGCTTGCCCGCGTACGCATCCTCCATGATCAGCCGCTGATTGACATCGTGCAGCCCGTCCTCGATGATGTCTTCTTCATCCAAAATATCAAAAAGCTCGTCGATCTCTGCGACAAACTCGCCGTCGGGATCGATCGCCAGATATTGCTCAAACGCTTCGTCGGCAAGCGCATAGTTCTTCATACCCATATAATTGCACCCAAGCGCAAAAAGGCACTCTGTCGGCGTGTTGCCAAACCTTGCGATCTTGAGCAGCACGTCGTTTGACTCTGCGTATAGGCCCATTTCTGAATAGATCTGAGCAACGCAAAGCAAATATTCGGTATTTTGCGGTTCCATGCCGAGCACTTGCCTGTAAAGCTGCAATGCTTCTAAAAAATTGCCCGCGTCAGCATGCTTTTCGGCTTTTTTAGCAAAGAACTCGGCCGGCTGATAAAAGCTCAATATTTTGTTGTTCAGCATCTTTTTGTTTTCCATTCATTCTCCTTTACGCGTTAATTATATCACATATTATGAGATAATCACATATTATGCTTATTCTTTATAGCAGACAAACTGGACTCTTTGAGACCACTCATCAAAAATATTATTTGTGAAACAGTCAAAGATATCGACTTTGACAAATCCGGCCGCCATCATGGCCTGCCTGAGATCTGCCGTATCATGCGCGTACTGTATATGCCGCTCCGAAAATCTTTCAAAAAGGCTGCCCTGCCTTATAAAAAGCGTCATGTCCATCTGCAAAACGTTCTTTTTTTCATCATATGTGTTTTTCCAAATGCAAGCCGCGTCATCGCTGTCGTCAAAATAGACCTGTCCGTTAAGAACGTCTTTTATTTTGTGCATCGTGATGATATCAAAAAGCAGCAGGCCGCCATTTTTTAAGGACGTATGCGCCGACGCCGCAAACATCTTGATTCCCTCAAAGTCAATATAGTTCGCTCCGTCGCATGCGGCAATGACCGCGTCGACCTTGTTGCCCACGTCGATATGGCGCATGTCCGAAAGAACAAATATGATATCGTTTCCGTGTTGCCTTGCTTTTTCGGACGCGATACCAATCATTTCTTCGGAAATATCCGATGCAATGATATCGTACCCGAGCGCGTAGAGCCCGTTTGTGATATTCCCCGTTCCGCAGGCCGCCTCATAAATTCTTCTGACTTGTTTTTGCTTTAATATTTCATCAATATACGCCGCCCATTTTTCGTAATCCACATCCGCCATAAATTCGTCGTATACACGCGCAAGATACCTGTATGCTTCCAAAAAACCCTCCCCAATTGCCGCCTGCCGCCATTTTTTGCTATTAACAATATACTATAGCACGTGTTCTTTTGACAATAAAAGCAATGTAAATTTTTTTATAATTTATTATCAATCCAACATATTCCGCTTTCGGTTGACTATGCAGCCGCTTGATGATATAATCGTGAAAAATGAATACCACTACAGTTTGAGGCGCGGTTTTCATGAGTATACTATTCTTAGGCTTCGGGTGCCGTTGAGGTTTAGTTGAAAGGGACAACTGCCGAAGATAAAACCCTCCGAAAGGTTTTGTCTGGGTGTATGGTTAACAGCCTTACAACTGCCGTTCAGTCATATGAGCGGAGCGCTGCTGTATGATGATTTATATTGTGTTTAAGCAATATTTTGATATGGCGCGCTGAGGTTTTAAGGCGTGCTGTTTTTGTATATGATAGTTTTAGGAGGATATATGGCAAAGAAATTTAAAGTCGGCATCGTGGGCGCGACGGGCATGGTTGGCCAGCGATTTGTATCCCTGCTTGCGGATCATCCGTGGTTTGATATCGCTCTGCTCAGCGCAAGCGCAAGATCTGCCGGTAAAACTTATGCCGAGGCTGTGAACGGCAGATGGGTTATGTCAGCGCCTATGCCTGGTGCAGTCGCTCAGATGAGCGTGCTCGACGCGTCGGATATAAGCGCGGTAAAAGACAAGGTTGATTTTATTTTTTGCGCAATCAATCTTGATAAAACGCAGACAAAAGCACTGGAAGAAGAATATGCTAAAGCAGAGATACCTGTCGTATCAAACAACAGCGCGCACAGAGGGACGCAAGACGTCCCCATGCTGATGCCGGAGATCAATGCGGAACATATTGATATCATACCGATGCAGCGAAAACGTCTTGGCACACAGCGCGGATTTATCGCCGTCAAGCCGAACTGCTCGATACAAACGTACGTCCCGGCGTTGCATCCGCTCATGGATTTCGGTATTGAGGAGATCGCCGCATGCACATACCAGGCCATTTCCGGCGCAGGAAAAACGTTTGAGTCCTGGCCCGAGATGGTCGACAACGTGATCCCGTATATCGGCGGCGAAGAGCAAAAAAGCGAGCAGGAACCGTTGAAAATCTGGGGCCATATCGAAGGCGGCGAGATCAGAAATGCAGATTTGCCCGTGATCACAAGCCAGTGCATACGTGTCGCGTCGTCCGACGGGCATATGGCGGCAACGTTCGTCAGGTTTAGAAACAAACCGCCGATAGAGACGATCCGGCAGAGATGGCAGAGCTTTCAGGGGCTTCCGCAGCAGCTTGGGCTTCCAAGCGCGCCGAAACAGTTTTTGCAGTACTTCGAGGATGAAACACGGCCGCAGACAAGGCTTGACAGAGACAACGGCAAAGGCATGGCCGTGTCTATCGGGCGGCTCAGGGAAGACCCGATATTCGACTATAAGTTTGTCTGCCTCAGCCATAACACGCTTCGTGGTGCCGCGGGCGGCGCGGTACTTGTTGCAGAGCTTCTGGCGGCCAAAGGTTATTTTGACAAATAACAGCTGTATGACAGCAAATAATAAAAGGAGAAGGATATTATGAGTATTTTTACAGGGGCCGGAACGGCGCTTGTAACGCCGTTCAATGACAAGGGCATTGACTTCGCAGCTTTCGAGACGCTCATTGAATACCAGATCGAAAACGGTATCGACGCGCTGATCGTGTGCGGCACGACAGGCGAGTCGTCTACCATGACCAAAGAAGAGGACTTAAGCGCGATCGACTTCGTCGTCAAGCAGACATACGGCCGCGTGCCCGTCATTGCCGGTACGGGAAGCAACAACACCGCGGCCGCTATCGAGATGTCCATGGAGGCGTCCGACCTCGGCGTGGACGCTCTTCTTATCGTGACGCCATATTACAACAAATGCACAGACACCGGGCTTATCCGCCATTATTTCGCGATTGCGGACGTCGCCGGTGCTCCCATTGTGGCGTACAACATACCGGGCAGGACTGGCGTCAACATCAGCCCGGCGGTCATGAAAGAGTTAAGCGAGCACGACAACATCGTGGCCCTCAAAGAAGCCAGCGGCAACATTACGCAGATCGCGGAAACGGCACGGCTATGCCCGGATACCGATCTGTATTCCGGTAACGACGACCATGTGGTGCCTCTGCTGTCTCTTGGCGGAAAAGGCGTCATATCTGTCGTTTCCAATGTGGCGCCAAAGATGACGCATGACATGGTGGCCAGCTTCCTTTCCGGCGACGTCAAAAAGGCAATGGAATTGCAGTTTGCCTTAAATCCGCTTGTCAAGGCGCTTTTCTCAGAGGTGAACCCGATTCCGGTCAAGACCGCTCTGAATATGATCGGCATCAACGCCGGCATCCTTCGCATGCCGCTTTGTGAAATGAGCGCCGACAAAGCCGCTTTGCTCAAAAAGGAACTGATCGCTCTGGGGTTTGACATTGCGTAAAAAGCTAAAATAAAGCCGCCTATATTAATAGCGGCTATGGCATATACCGTGTATATGCCGTATGATTTGAGAGGTGAATATGACAAAGATTATCATTTGCGGCGCGAACGGGAAAATGGGACAGGTCTTAACAAACGCCGCAGCAAATGCGGATGATATATGCATCGTCGCGGGCGTCGATAAATTCCCGGGCAGCATACAAAACGGTTTTCCTGTATACGGGAATATTTTTGACTGCAAAGAAAAAGCGGATATGATCATCGATTTTTCAAGGCCGGATGCGCTTGACGCCAATCTGTCTTTTGCAAAACAAAACGGTATGCGCGTCGTGATCGCGACAACGGGCTTTACCGCCGAGGAAAAAGCCAAAATCAGTGAAGCGGCGAAATCCATTTCCGTGTTCTTTTCGGCAAACATGTCTCTTGGCGTCAACCTCCAGATGCAGCTTGCAAAAAAAGCCGCCGCTTTTCTTGGCGAGTCATATGATATTGAAATCGTCGAAAAGCATCATAATCAAAAAGTCGACGCGCCAAGCGGTACCGCGCTGTCGATCGCGGAATGCATCAACGAGACGTTCAGCGAACCAAAGGAGTTTTTATGCGGCAGATGCACGGCGACGCAAAAACGCGGCAGGGAGATCGGCCTGCACGCCGTGCGCGGCGGCACCATCGCCGGTGAGCACAGCGTATTGTTTATCGGCGCCGATGAGACCGTCGAGATCAACCATATCGCGCAGTCGAAACACATCTTTGCTTTTGGCGCGCTCCGGGCGGCAAAATTCTTAAGCGAAAAACCCGCCGGCCTGTACAATATGAACGACATCATTTCCCAAAGCGCGGTCACGAATATATACAAAGATGACGGGCAGGCCATGGTGACGCTGAGCGATATTATTTTCTCTCCTGCGGCGATCGCAAAAGTATTTGAGGATGTGGCGTCAAAAAACATCAAGATCGATATCATCAGCCAGACGGCGCCTCATGACGGCATTGTGAGCCTGTCGTTTTCAATGCCGCGCGGTGACCTCGCCGGCTGCGTGGACGTGCTCAAAAAATATGAATATAACGGCACCAGGCTCGTGGCGAACGACGCGCTGTCAAAGCTGACCGTCGAAGGCGCCGGCATGCAGCGTCAGTCGGGTGTAGCGGCCAAACTATTTTCCGCGCTTGCCGAAAAAAACATCGGCATATTTATCATCACAACGTCCGAAACAGAGATCAGCTTTTGCGTGGACACAAAAAAAGCAAAGGACGCGATCGGCGTTGTCTCCGAGGCGTTTTCACTTTAAACAGCCATTTCGGGGCGGAAATTTTCTACCCTTTTTTTATTGAGCGTTTTTTAAATGCCCGTATCTTTTATTGTACTCCGATTCAAGCCTTTGCCGCTCTATCATTCTTCCGTGGCCAGGGTAGATGTACTTTGCGCCACTGCCCAGTATCGTTTCCCACACAGAGGGCAGCTCATCGATACGGTCCGCAAACATCGGATACAGATCGCCGATGACGCTGAACAACGTGTCTCCGGCAAAGAAATGTTCACCGATCCTGAGGCCGATCGAGCCCGCGGTATGTGCACCGAGCGGTATGACATGAGCGTCAAATCCATCAACCTTCAGCGGCCCGATGCCTTCCACTGCGATAATATTCTCTGTCACCGGCATATAATGTTCGACGGTCTTTAAGCTTATCGAATGCGCCGTCCTGCTGAGCATATCCCTGACAAATCCTGTGCCTCTCGGTACAGGCGTATAACCCTGCCG
>JAQTSP010000249.1 GCA_028711205.1 Eubacteriales bacterium
GCGAGGAGCCGGTGTTCGCTCGCGAAGAGGACCTGCCTGTGTATCCGACGGAAGAAAAGCCACGCATCGAGAAGTGTCCGAAGTGTGGCAACACCGAGTTCGTCCCAGAGGTTGACGTGATGGATACATGGGCGACCTCGTCGTGCACACCATTCCTTATTCGCGAGCTTGTTCGCGATGATAAAGCGGCATACGATGCGCTCTTTCCGGTGACGCTTCGCCCGAACGCGTTCGAGATAATCCGCACGTGGGATTTCTATTCGGTCGTGAAGGCATACTACAACTTCGATACCATTCCGTTCACGGACGTCATGATATCGGGCCACGGGCTCGATACCACAGGACGCAAGTTCTCAAAACGGCTTGGGAACTATGTTCCGTCTGATAAGCTGCTCGAACAATACGGTTCGGACCCGATCAGGTTCTGGGCCACGGGCGCGACCCTTGGACAGAACCTGCGCTTCAGCGAACAAGAGGTCGACCGCGGTAAGCGGACGGCCACAAAGCTGTGGAACGTGGCGCGCTTCATCTCGATGTGGAGCGAGGGATACGAGCATTCGGAAACGGTTCCGGAGCTCGAATATGCCGATATCTGGGTCCTTAAGGAGCTTAACAAGACGATAAAGACAGCAACGGATTCGTTCGAGGCGTACACGTATGCGCGTTCGCGCGATGAAGCGGAAGCGTTCTTCTGGTCCAAAGTTGCCGATTACTATGTCGAGTTCATCAAGTACCGTCTTTCCGGTACCGATGAAGCATCGAAGAAGGCAGCGCTTTGGACCATGCACACGGTGTTCTCTGATGTGCTCAAGATGTATGCACCCATCATGCCGTACATAACAGAAGAGCTATATTCGCTCTTGTACGCGGATGCGCGCGGAGAGAAGAGCATCCATCTTTCGTCGTGGCCCGAAGTAAGAGGAGATATAGAAAAGAAGGATATCCCGGAGTTCGATGCGGCCATAATCGCGATCGATGAGATCAGAAAATATAAATCCGACAATAATCTTTCTCTCGGCGCGGAGGTCGAGGCTTATGCGCCGAAGGCCATCTTCGATAAAGAAAAGTATGGGGCGTTCGTCCGGAGCGTGATGCGTGTGAAAGAGTTGAGATAGAGCAGCGTCTATTTGACACGAATGAAAAACTGTTGCTATAAACAAGCAGCAGTTTTTTAATAAGTAATAACGGGGCGAGCCTTCTATTATATATAGAGGGTCTGTCCCACTAAAACTATGCGTAAAAGAACGCCACAAGGGAGTGCCGACTGCGAGTACCTCAGGCGGGTCATCCGTCGAGTGAAGGACGGAACGGTCGTTGCGTCCGTAAAAGGAAGGGATCTGTGTCTTAAGACAAAAAACGGAAGGCCAGTCGCGACGCTTTTCATGCACAGAAGCGAGGTGCATAAGGTAGGTGTTGGGCTTGTTCCGAAGACCGCGTTGCCTATAGGCCCGGAAGAAAGGGTTCTCGCGCCGAAAGAGGAAGCGCGTTTGTACGAGGCGAAGCTTAGTATCTTCGCAGACAAAGGCGTCGTGAAGCGTGTTGTAAGAGGAAAATATTTCGGTTACATTTTCCGCGGGAACGGTTTTCGCGTGCGTAACGATGAAGGGTTCGAGGTCACGGGAGAAGAGCCCTTTTTTCTTCTCGAAAAACTCGACGCGATCGCGCGGAAGAAGGCTGGTATAGAACCTCGCCCTGAGTTCACGCTCAAAAAACTTGCGTTTTTATGGGAAGAGGACCCGGAAGCGACCTGCGAGATGGTTGTCGACGGCTTCAGAGGGAAGTGGCGCCTCATCAATGGCGAGTTCGTTTCTAGAAAACGCGGGACAACGGTCGTCATCGTCCCAAGCCGCGCGACCCTTTCGGTCGAACAGCACAAGAACGGTTTTTCCGATCTTGTGACCCTTGTCGAGAGCGTTCCTTCGCCTTTTGCGAAGGGTACGGCAGGTTCTTGGATGCGTACACATGCGCGCGAGCTTGCGAGCGTCGCATAGGGCACGTAATGGCAGCCGCCGATCTCCTTGATCGGCGGCTTTTCTGTTCAAATCATCATAATCTGTTAAAATAAGGGGAAATATAATCCGGTATGAAGAACAGACTACTTAAATTGAAAAAGAGGACGATCGTCATGCTTATCATGGCGATGCTCGTGATCGCGGGAGGCATGTGGTATACGCTCGGCAAGACCGACGTAAAGCCGTACGAATATGCGGTAGCATCAAAAGGAAATGTCGTGCAGGAAGTGAGCGTGACGGGGCGCGTTGTTCCGGCAGAGGAGGTGGCGCTTGCGTTCGAGCAAGGCGGCAGGATACAAGGTGTGAGCGTTTCGGTCGGCGATAAGGTCGAGCGGGGCGATGTATTGCTTTCGCTCTCAGCGGACGACACGCGGGCGCAGCTCGCGCAGGCGCAGGCGACCGTTGCGGCGGAAGAGGCAAAACTCGCCGAACTGAAAAATGGCGCGCGGAGAGAAGAGCTTAGTATCTATGAAGCGAAAGTAGCGAGCGCCGAGACCGCTTTGTATGAAGCACAGAAAGGGGTCGCCGATAACGTCCGCGATGCATATACGAAGTCTGATGACGCGATACATAATAAGGCTGATCAGCTTTTCAATGACCCGCGGACGCGCAATGCAAAGCTTGACGTGTTCGTGAACGATGATCAGCTTCGTATCGACGTGGAAAAACAACGCGTCATCATTGAAGGGTTCCTCGATGAATGGAGGACGTCGAGCGACAGGCTCCTCCCAAGCTCAGACCTTGAGAGCTCCGTGAGCGACGCAAAGACGAAGCTGACGACGATCAGAACGTTCCTCGATGACATGGCGTATATCACGACGATATTGACGCCTTCGACCGATCTTTCGGCGACGACGATCACGGGGTGGAAGACCGATATCACGACGGGCAGGACGAGCGTGAACACGGCCGTGTCGCTCGTCTCGGCCGCTGAGGAGAAGTGGCGCGCGGCACTTTCCGCGCTCGACGTAGCAGAGGCGGATCTCGCTTATAAGAGGTCCGGTTCCCCGGAGGAACAGATCGCTGCTCAGAAGGCGCGGGTCGATCAGATGAAAGCGAACGTTTCGATGTACCTCGCCGAACTTT
>JAQTSP010000250.1 GCA_028711205.1 Eubacteriales bacterium
AAAGTTGCGACATATGACTTAAAGCCCGAAACGAGCGCATATGAAGTCGCAGACGAGTCAGTGAAGGATATCGAGTCGGGTGAATATGACGTGATGGTACTCAACTTCGCGACTCCGGATATGGTCGGGCACACGGGCATTATCGAAGCGGCCGTCAAAGCGGTAACGGTGGTCGACGCGTGCACGGTAAAAGTGGTCGGCGCCATACTGAAGATGGGCGGCGAGGTGATCGTGACAGCGGATCACGGCAACGCCGAGCAGATGCTCGATGAAGAAGGGAAGCCGATAACGGCGCACTCCCTGGACAAGGTGCCGCTCATACTGGTCAGCGAGCGGTACAAAAACGCAAAGCTGAGAGACGGGGGAATCCTCGCGGATATCGCGCCCACAATGCTCAAGATGATGGGGCTGCCCGTACCGGAAGAAATGACGGGGAAACCGCTGATCATTGAATAGTACACAAAGGACCGTTTTGATTTTGGCAAGAACGGTCTTTTTAAAAGATTTGTTAATATTTACGGATTTTGGCCGATAATATGATAAATGGTCCATTTGGGTGTGGATTAAAACAGGTAAACAATGTATAATAAAAAAAAGCAAAGGAGTGATGCCGTCATGATACAAATAATTTATGGCAAAAAAGGCAGCGGAAAATCAAAAAAACTGTTGGATATGGCCAACGCGGAGGTTGATGTAACATCCGGCAATATCGTATATATCGATGATAACAACCGCTGCATGTATGATTTAAGGCACGAGATCCGTTTCATCAACACCGCGGATTACGGTATTGACAATTCGGATGCGTTGTATGGTTTTGTATGCGGCATATTATCGGGAGATTTTGATATATCCGCTATTTATATAGACGGGTTGAAAAAGATCGTCAAGGATGAAAATACCGATTTTAAATCGCTCCTTGAAAAATTCGACGGCCTGTTTGAGGAAATAAACGCGTATATGGTTTTAAGCGGAAACGGCAGCGCGCCCGAATATCTGGATAAATATATAGCGTAATAGAATCATGACCTGTGCAAAAGCGGGCGTTTTATTTTGATTGCCGTTGATTTTGAGGCAATCAATAGTGCGCGCCAGGAGTGCAGGTTTGTTTTATATGATGCAGGCTTGGCGGAGGTAACAGATGAAACTGATCAGCACAAGAAACAGCGGCGAAAGGATCGAGGCGTCGCGCGCAACCCTTCAGGGGATCGCGCCGGACGGCGGGCTTTATGTGCCTGTCTCTTTTCCCGATATCGGCGCGTTGGGAGATATTGTTGGAATGCATTATGCCGCGCTGTGCGCAAAAGTGCTCGGCCTGTTTTTTGACGACATAAAAGACCTGGAGGCGCTGACACAAAGCGCGTACCGTCAATTTGACGATGAGAGCGTCGCGCCGGTAAAAAAGATCGGCGCGGGAGAGTACGTGCTTGAGCTGTGGCACGGGCCGACGCTTGCGTTCAAAGACATGGCTTTAAGCGTGCTGCCGCGGCTGATGACGGCGTCAATGGACAAGGGGAGGGATATACTCATACTCGTTGCAACGTCGGGAGACACGGGCAAGGCCGCTCTCGAGGGCTTCTGCGATGTTGAGAGGACAAAGATACTTGTGTTTTACCCTGACGACGGCGTGTCCGACATGCAGCGCCTTCAGATGGTCACACAGGAAGGCGGCAACACGCATGTCGTCGCCGTCAAAGGCAACTTTGACGACGCGCAAAACGGCGTCAAGGCGATATTTACAGACAGTGGTTTTATAAAGACGATCAACGATAAAGGCTATGGCCTGTCATCGGCGAACTCGATTAATTTCGGCAGGCTGGCGCCGCAGATCGCCTACTATATCTGGGCGTATGCACGGCTGTTAACATATGGCGATATATCGCTCGGCGAAAAGATCAACTTTGTAGTGCCGACGGGCAACTTCGGCAACATACTGGCCGCATATTACGCAAAAAAGATGGGGCTGCCTGTCAATAAACTCATATGCGCATCGAACAAAAACAACGTGCTGGCCGACTTTTTCAAAAAGGGAGAGTATTCTCTGAAACGCGCGTTTTATAAGACGATGTCACCGTCGATGGATATACTGATATCAAGCAACCTGGAAAGGCTGCTGTTTGAGCTGACGGACAGGGACGCCGCTGCGGTCACTGACATGATGCGGCGGTTAAAGGAAAGCGGCGCTTACGCGATCGACGGGCAGGCAAAGAAAACACTAGAATCGGATTTTTACGCCGGCTGGTGCGACGAGAGCGAAACGATGGACAGCATCAAAAGCACCTTCGAAGAAAAGGGTTATCTGCTTGACACGCATACCGCCGTTGCGGCCGGTGTGTACGGGAAATATAAGAAAACGGGCGATACGGCAAAGACGGTCATCGTTTCGACGGCGTCGCCGTACAAGTTCCCCGAAGACGTGCTGCTGTCCCTCGGCGAAGATGTGAGCGGTATGTCCATTTTTGACATGGCGCAAAAGCTGAGCGGCATAACGGGTACAGCGGTGCCGGCGCAGATCAAAGCGCTTGAATCAATGCCCGTGCTGCACACGCGCGTCGTGGAAACGGGCGCGATGCGTGACGCGGTGCTCCGGATACTGTAACCATGTATGCGTCATGCTTTGAAGTGTCGTTTCGGATCGGCGGCGCGGCCAGCTTAAAAGATAAGCGCATGGTGATAAAAAGCATCAAAGAACGGTGCAAATACAAGTTCAACGTGTCGGTCGTCGAATGCGGCGACACTGAAAAATGGCAGACATGCAGAATGGGGTTCGCGCTTGCGGCGGTCAGCGCCGGCGCGGCAGACCAGAACACGCAAAAGATCATCGATTATCTTTACGGTGACGACCGGATCGAGATTTTTGATATAGAAAGAGTCTAGGAGGAAACACATGCAGGACAAAAAGGTCATATTTTCGGGTATTCAGCCATCGGGCGTGCTGACGATCGGCAACTACCTGGGCGCGATAAAAAACTGGGTCAATCTTCAGGACGCGTATTCCTGCTATTACTGCGTCGTTGATATGCACGCCATCACGGTGCGCCAGGATGCGGCACAGCTCAAGAAGCGGTGCCTTGATACGCTGGCTTTGCTGC
>JAQTSP010000054.1 GCA_028711205.1 Eubacteriales bacterium
CACCCGACATGCTAACGCCGCCTATAACAACAGCTGCAATAACATTAAGTTCCATACCGTCGCCTGCGGATGCCTGGGCTACTGTAAGATTACCAGCGTTAATGATGCCAGCCAAAGCGGCCAGAAGACCGGAAACTACATAAGCAATTATTTTGACCTTGTCAGAATTTATGCCGGAAAGTTTTGCAGCTTTCTCATTGTCGCCAACGGCATAGAGGTTTCGGCCAAACACAGTCTTAGAAAGTACTATTAGTCCAATTATATAAACTAAAAACATTATGATTATTTGAATTGGGAGTTGCAGGTCGTTTCCCAGCGGTATCGCACCTGCACCTAATATTCCTGAATCGCCCAGGAATTTAACGGGGATCCCTTCAGTCATAAGGAATGCGATGCCTCTGGTTATCATCTGCATGCCAAGGGTCGCAATAAACGGTGCTATCCCAATCTTCACGCTAAGCAAGCCATTTGCGAGACCAATGGTAAGTCCGAACAATAATGCAATTAATGCCGCGACCCATGAATTCATTCCGAGTGAAAGAACAGCCACCGTACAGCCAGACAGCGAAAGGATTGCGCTGACAGAGAGGTCGATGCCGGCAATGATTATTACCATCGCCTGGCCTACAGCCATTATACCTATAGTGGATATCTGCCTCAGTATGTTGATGATATTGGCTGTCTTCATAAAAACTGGCGCAAGGATTCCGATTATAGTGCATAATGCTATGAAGATAATAAATATACCCGTTTCCTGTTTATGAAAAAGGTTTCTCAACACAGAAAAATAACGGTTCCTATACTTAAACAGCTTTTTGTTTTTTGTCTTATTCATCATAACTTCCTTTATATTTTTATCTTTGTACCCGTCCTGATTCATTTCCTGAAACAAGAGCTTGTACTTCCTGAACAGAACTAAAATTGTAGTCGTGCTCAATTGTCTGTTTTAAACAAGAAGCAGCAACCGCAAACTCTATGGCATCTTGCCCGTTATGATGGTTATACAGCGAGTATATTAGTGCGCCACCAAAGGAATCGCCTCCGCCCACACGGTCGATAATTTTGATATTGTACGTTTTTGAAAAGTAAGTAGAGACTCCGTCATACAGCATCCCGGCCCAGTTGTTTTCAGATGCGGATAGGCTGCCCCGCAATGTAATTGCACACATCTTTAGATGGAATCTTTCTACGAGCTGTTTAGCAACGCTAACGTAAGCGTCGTAATCCAGCTTGCCCGCATCGATGTCTGTGCGCATAGCCTTAATTCCGAATACGTCAAAAGCATCCGATTCGTTAGCTGTACATACATCCACGTATGGCATTAGTGATGACATAACTTGTCCAGCCTTCTCCCTAGTCCATAATTTACTACGGTAATTTAAATCGCAACTAATTGTAATGCCGCGCTTCTTAGCCATTTTGCATGCCAGCATGCAAATCTCCGGAAGTTCACCGCCCAATGCGGGAGTAATCCCTGTAAAATGAAACCATTTTGTGTTGTAAAAAATTCTATCCCAGTCAAAATCGGATTGAGATGCATATGCAATTGAAGAATACGCTCTGTCATAGATAACCTTGGAAGCACGTTGCGAGGCACCCTTTTCGACAAGATATACCCCTATCCTCTGTCCGCCAATAACGATATCCGAAACGTCCACGCCATACTGCCGCATGGAATTTATCGCACACTGACCAAGCTCATTATCCGGCAGCTTTGTGACAAACTTCGTATCTACGCCATAATTCGCAAGAGAAACGGCCACGTTTGCCTCAGCGCCTGCATATGATACTTCAAATTTATTTGCCTGCTTAAACCGGAGATATCCCTCCGGATTCAAGCGCATCATAATTTCACCGAATGTTACAATTTTGCTCATTGCAGTCTCCTACTTTATACACGCAACCAATCGTCGTGCGGTTTCTTCAATCTCGCTAAACTGACCATCTGCTATATTATTTTTACTAACCAATTTTCCACCTACACCGACACCTATGCATCCTGCATCCAAGAACTTTCGGATATTTGTTTCATCGACTCCGCCTACTGCGATCAGCCGTGCTTCCGACAACGGTGCTTTTATCGCTTTGATATACGCCTCGCCGCACACACTGATAGGAAACACCTTTATGAAATTAGCACCGGCTCGTTGGGCAGTAGCAATCTCCGATGCTGTAAATGCCCCGGGTATAGATACAAGACCAATTTCTTTCGTATAGCGAATAACCTCTTCATCAGTATTTGGTGAAACGATAAAATCAGCATGTGCGGCATTAGCGATATCAACCTGCTCTGTTGTCATGACTGTTCCTGCGCCTATCGTAATCTTGTCGCCTAATAGCTCTTTTATCATAGTTATTTGTTTTGCTACAGCTTGATCCAAATGCGGAGCGCTCATGTTGAACGTAACCTCTACCAACTTGATTCCGCCTCTGTACAATGCTTCAGCAACCTTGCTGATTTTGCTTTCTTCAACGCCACGGATTATCGCAGTAATCTTGTTCTCAAGGATACAATTAATTATCTTCTTTTCTCGCTCAATTATTTGTTTCTCACTCATCTGCTTCTGCCTTTCTTTATACGTTTCTATACTTAATTATCTGCTGTGTTCAGAAAACATCATAGGATTCTATTATTTTCACTGCAGAAGTAATATTGACACCCATTCTTTCAACCCCCATGTCAACAAGGCGAGAAAAGTCTTCCCTGGTGCGTATGCCACCTGCTGCCTTAACTTTAATGTTGTCTTTACAATAATGCTTGATCTTCTTAATCCGATCTATGTTCGATCCCCCTGGAATCCAACCCGTACCAGTTTTAATGTAATCGGCGCCAACATCCATGACCAAATTACATGCCTTAAACATTTCTTCGTCGGTCAATGTGTTGATTTCGATGATAACTTTTGTAAGAACTCTTCGTTGTATGCAGGCAATAATGGTTTCCAATTCTTTTTTAACATAATCATGGTTCTGACTTTTTAACTGTCCGATATTCATGACGATGTCCATTTCTTCGACCCCGTCTTGGATAAGCTTCTCAGCCTCCATAACCTTGACTTCTGTAGTATGTCCACCAGAAGGAAATCCTACAGGCGCTCCTACATATACTCCCTCAACATCCCGTAGCATTTCTGCCAACGCGGATACCCAACAAGGCAATACATGAACATTAATGAAACGATATATCTTGGCATATTCGACTAACTTAATAATGTCTGTACAAGTATTATGTGTTTTTACAGCACTTATATCTATGTATGCTGCTGCCTCTTTGGATGTCATCATAAATTCCTCAAGCTGCCCTTCAGGTTTAAAGAGCTTTTATATAATCATAATACGTTATATAATGATTGTAAACATCATTATGTTTGTATGATACACTGTAATATCCGCATTGTCAACAAAAAGCTTTAGCTAGAAATTTAAAACTTGCTCTTAGATCTTTACTTTTTATTTTTTACCCGCTAAAATGTATAAAATACTCTCACTTGAAAAATCTATGTGTAACGACTTATTTAATTGACAAACATAATAATATATAATATTATTAATTCGGTATTGTAAATTGATTAAATGTTATAATGGATTACAGGCGCATTTAAGCTCTCTTATGACCATTATTGATTTGTTTATGATCATATTTACTTGCGCAAACGTAGGAGTGATAGATGAAACTTTTATCTTATGACTTAGGTACTGGCGGGGTTAAGGCTTCTCTCTATAATCAAAACCTTTTAACGTTATCAAAATCTTTTATTGAATATCCTACTTATTTCCCCACAGCCTGCATGCACGAACAAAAGCCGGCCAATTGGTTGAAAGGTATTTCCGAAAGCACGAGAGGGCTTTTGGAACAAACTAGGATCTCTCCTGAAGAAATTTGTGCTATAGCCGTTTCAGGGCATTCGTTGGTTGTTGTCCCTATAGACCATACAGGAACTATCCTTATGGAACAGGTTCCTATATGGTCCGATACGCGAGCTACCGAAGAAACAAGTGACTTTTTTGAAAATATCAATAGCGATACATGGTATTTGACAACGGGAAATGGGTTCCCCGCTCCTTGTTATTCCTTATTTAAATTACTATGGTATAAGAAGAACATGCCTGATATGTTTAAAAGGATCTATAAGGTTCTTGGCTCCAAGGATTATATTAATTTCATGCTCACAGGCAATATATACACGGACTATTCATATGCTTCTGGTACGGGCGCATATGATCTTTTGGCACATCGTATGCGCAAGGATTTCTTAAATGCCGCAGGTATTTCACCCGATATATTCCCGGAAGTCATCCCCTCCCACCATATCGTAGGAACCCTCACAGAAGAGGCTGCTGCGTTTTTGGGGCTTTGCCCGGAAATACCTGTTGCTTGCGGAGGCGTAGACAATTCCTGTATGGCGCTTGGTGCGGTTGGGACAGAGAATGGTAAGATATATACCTCGTTGGGTTCTTCCAGCAGGGTTGCTGTAAACTCCGACAAACCTATTTTGGATCCTGTTAAGAAGCCATATGTCTTTGCCCATATAGATGAAAAAATGTATACCTCGGAGTTTTCCATCTTCGCCGGCGGAAGTTCATTGCGCTGGATACGTGATACGATTTGCATGGATATTACAGGTGCTGATGCATACAACCGTATGAGCAACCTTGCTACGGCCAGCCCTGTAGGAGCTAATGGGGTCTTTTTCAACCCCAGTCTGGCTGGCGGTACTTCTCAGGATAAAAGCATGAATATTCACGGTGCTTTTGTCGGCTTGACATTGGGAAATAAACGCGAAGATCTCATACGTGCCGCCATGGAAGGCATCGCTTTGAATCTTAAAACCTCTATAGAATTGTTGAAAGTTCATACATATATCAAGAATGATATCTTGTTCTCCGGTGGCGGTAGCATGAATGACTTTTGGATGCAGATGTTTGCAGATGTATTTGACATGAACATTATTAAAACAAATATAGACCAGGATGCCGCTTCTGTAGGTGCTGCAGCTATTTGCGCTCGGGCAATAGGAATCTGGTCAGATTACAGCAGAATACCTCAATTACATCATGTGGAGAAGATTTTTGAACCCAACAAAAAAAATGTCGCCAGGTATAGAAGCCTCTACCCGATATTTTCACACATATGTGACATCCTAGCTGATTTAGGGGATTATTCTGCAGAGGCTACGAATAAAAACCTTGAAAACTAATAAAAAATTTTTATATTCAAGAGGGAGAAACAGTATGTCTACAATTCCAGCGTACAGGAAAGTTTATGCAGAGATCAAACAAATGATTAAAGATGGATATTATAAAACCGGGATCTATCTGCCTACAGAAACAGAACTTGGGCAAAAATTCGAAACCAGTCGCACCACTATCAGAAGAGCAATCTCTCTGCTGGCTGCCGAGGGCTATATTTCTGTTATGCAAGGACGTGGTACTGAGGTAAGGGATATTTCTGCAACTCAGAAGCTAAATTGCGTGACTTCTTTTACAGAAACACTTTTGCAAAAAGGTTATAAGGTCTCCACACAGGGTATTTCGGTGGAACGAATTAAGGCGGATGAACACATAGCTGAGAAACTTAAAATAAATCCTTCTGACTACATATATCATATTGAACGTGTACAATGCGCCGATGGAAATCCTATTGCAATTATGGAGAATTTTCTATGTACAAAACTAATTCCAAACTTTGAGGACAATCATAGAACTTTTTTGAGTTTATATTCTGTATTGGAAAAACAATATGGTATAAAGATTGATGATGCTTATCAGACACTCAGCGCTACCAGTGCAAGTTTTACAAAATCCCAGATTCTTTTAGTTCCTGTCGGTTCTCCATTACTTGTGAGTAAGCGAGTTACATATTCCAACGGTGCTCCCCTCGATTATTCTATATTACATATTATTGCCGATAGATACAGTTACAGTGTTTATCTCAGCGGCCGCTGACTTGTTGGAATATGTAATTTATTTGACCATCTCCAGTAACGATATATTCACAAAATATTATTAAATGGCCTGAAGAAAGACATCCGGCAATCTCCCTGCCATCAGATTATCGCGGACGAACTGGAGTGTGCGCTCTACTTTGCCTTTTGTCTGTCCCCGATATGGACGGCATAGCACAGGCTTGAAGCCGCAGAAACGGGCAAATTCCTCATATGAGAAAACTTTTACGAAGATAATCAGTTGCTTGAATGCTATGAATATTTTCGAATGTTTCATTTGTGTTGTTATAAATTAGTTATATTTCTTTTTACTTGCCCTTGAACTCTATATTCGACCAAATATTTATTTTTTTCTATTCATTATTTAATAATAAAAATTTATTAGAAAAAAATGAGAATATGCTACTTACTCAACCACTGTCGGCTAAAGCCGACAGTGGTTGGTGGGCGGCTGAAGCCGCTTAAAAATCATCTACGCTGAAATTATCCGTTTTCTGATTCTCCATTATATCCTGATTTTTTATAAATTCTATTATTACTTTGTCTGTCACTTTGCCGCTGCTAGCCACAAAATATCCCCTTGCCCATAGGTGTTGTCCCCAAAATTGCTTGTTCAATTCTTTATACTCCATCTGCAGCTTTCTGGAGGTGAATTCCTTTATATATTGCATTAAGCAAGCGTAAATCCTCACAGGTCATCAGCGACCTCTGCTTCGAAAAATAAAATGATTTGTGTCCAAAATGTGTCCAATTGCCCATTTCCAATATTCCAAGATAAGCAAAAACCCCGTAACCATCGCGGTTTCCGGGGTTTTCTTCTGGCAGCGGAACTAGGATTCGAACCTAGACACTACGAGTCAGAGTCGCAGGTGCTACCGTTACACAATTCCGCTTTAAAAGTATCCCAAGGTGCCGTCCGCCGAAGTTTTAACACCCGCTCACAAAGCAGGTGGGTGCCATGCCAAAAGTTTCTGCCATCCCGTCAAGCGGGCCCGGCATCCGTTTTTATAGGACAAGAGCTCCCGTTCACATTCCGTAGGTTTAAAACAAGGGCGTTATCGCACACCGCAGGATAGTGGTGGGGTTAATTGGGCTCGAACCAACGACCTCTACGATGTCAACGTAGCGCTCTAACCAGCTGAGCTATAACCCCAAAAACCACAGGGGCGACGCTTTACGTCGTCGGTGACCCCGAAAAAATCCGCACTTCATATTATACACAATCAAGCGATTAAATCAATAGCTATTTCTGGATTTGCCGTACGGACATACCGCAGCGCATATGCCGCAGACCGCGCCCCTTCCTATCATCGCGTACTTTTCTTTCATATGTTCCCTGCAAAGCGCGGCATCGACAATGTCGTCCCTTGCACTGTTTTGCGTCCAGTGACTGCCGATGATGGCGCCGCAGGGACACGCACGCATGCACAGAGTACAATCGCCGCACCGTGACGTCTGTATGCCTTTGCCATGAAGCTTATGATCCGTCAGCACAGTCGCGAACCGTACCCTCGGGCCGTACTGCTCCGTCACAAAAAGCCCGCTTTTGCCGATAAAACCAAGCCCGGAAAGATTGGCCGCGGTCTTGTGGGAAAAGTCCCCGGCGGTCGCGGCGCTGTTTGTCGTCTGCGAGGCCGGTATCGCCACGGCGTTATATCCATGCCGCCCAAGATATATGACACATTTGAGTGCGCACATGTCAAGAAATGCATTCGCCGTCCTGTAATGATGAAAATAGATTTTTGTGGGCCCATGAACAACATCTTGCATCACCGCGTCCGAAAGGCGCACTCCCAGCGTGACTGCATACGGCGTTGATGCAAATTGATCCGGCACATAGCCCGTAACATCTGACGTCCCGAAAACGTCGATGCCCTCCCGAACCATCATTTTTCTTAGTGTGTTCATCATTCTCTTTCCCTTGATACAATATATTGATTATTTCTTTATATAGGATACCATATTTGCTGTACTATCGCAAAAAATGTGGTATAATATAAATGATAAAGCGCGTGGAGGCATATAATGAGGATAGAAGCCATCGCTCAAAACAAATTGCTCATTTTATATCTGCTGAAAACGATCAATATTCAGCTGTCCGAGCTGCAGATACTCCGAATCGTTACGGACAACGGCTGGCTGAATTATTTTGATTTAAAAGAATGCATGTTCGAGCTGATCGAGAGCAACCTTGTTGAACAGCGGGAAACACCAAACGGCACTTTCTTTGCCATTACCGAGCTTGGACGCGACACGCTGTTTTCTCTTGAGAAAGAGCTGCTCAACTCGCAGCGGAAAGCGATCGACGCATATTGCACCGCCAACAGGGATGATCTGCGGCTAGAAACAGAGCTGTTTGCGGATTATATCAAGATCGACGAGGGCGAATATAAGGTAATGCTCAGAGTGCTTGAAAACCAGGTGCCCGTATTTGAACTGAATCTGATCATATATTCGCAACATTCCGCTGAAGCGTTCATAAACAAATGGAAAAAAGTCGCGCCAAAGATTTATAAGGATACTTACGACAGCTTATCAGAATAATTTTCGCCGGATACCTTCGCATGCCATAAAAGCGTTTGTTTATACTCATTTTAACGAATCACATATAGGACGCCCGCCTATATCCGCCCTTTGGAATAAGGCCACATTGGTCATGTTTGGGACAGGTTCTTGTCTTCCCTTAACTCTCAATTTTTGATATGCATGACATTACCCACATGTCTTTATCCCCTGATATCCACCAGCTTTGACGCGTCGATCTTCGCCTCGGCAAACGTGCCCATGTTTTGCATCATGGCAATACTCGCGTCGAGCAGATGAAACATCAGCGGGCATCCGCTGCCTTCGCCAAGGCGCATCTGAAGCGCAAGCGGCGCATCCAGCCCCAGCGCGTCCATCACCGTTTCAAAACCCGGCTCCGTGCTTTGATGCGACGCAAACATGTACCCGGTGACGAGAGGGTTCATTCTGCTTGCAGCAAGCGCCGCCGTCGCGGAGATAAACCCGTCGACAACGACGGCCATCTGTTTATACGCAGCGCCGATAAAAAATCCCGTCATCGCTGCGATATCGTATCCGCCAAGCTTTGAGAGAACGTCCAGCACGTTGTTTTTATCGGGATGGTTGACTTCAATGGCGCGCGCGACCACACTGGTCTTTTTTTCGAGCTGTTCATCCGAAATGCCCGCGCCACGGCCCACAACTTTGCAGGGTTCCGTATCTGTCAGCACGCTCACCACAGCTGCCGACGTCGTGGTGTTGCATATGCCCATCTCGCCGCACCCGACAACGCGGTAGCCTTTGCCCCAAAGCGACTCGGCGGCGTCGATCCCGTGCGCAATCGCCTGCACAGCCTGCCCGATATCCATCGCCGCGCCTTTCGCGATGCTGTGCGTACCGTCGCCTATGCGCCTGTTTTCTATGCCTTTGCCGCCTTCAAACCCTTTGATGCCCATGTCATATACGAAGACATCCGCGCCGGCGCTGGACGCAAAAACATTGATGCCCGTCAGCCCCTTTGTCATGTTGATGGCCTGCATCGCGGTCACGCTTTGCGGAACAGGCGTAATGCCCTCTTCCCAGACGCCGTTGTCCGCGGCAAAAACTGCCACCGCTTTTTTCAGCGCCGGTATGTTCCATTTGCCGAAAATCCCTGCCAGCTTAACCGCGTAGTCTTCCAGCAGCCCAAGACTTCCGATCGGTTTAACGAGGCTGTCGACACGCTCTCTTGCCTTAGCTTTTGCCAGATCCGACGGGTGCTTGATATTTATTATTCTTTTCACGGCAGGCTCCTTATCGCTTTTTCACAATTCTACATCAGACCACACCCTATTTCAATGCCGGTGGTGAATTTATACTTTTCATATTTTTATGATGATGCTATAATCTTAACTGAATGTAAAAAAAATAGTCAGTTATGCTAACAAAAAAGGAGTATGGGACATTGTTTAAAATTCTTAAAAAAAGAACGCTGAGCGAACAGGTCAAACTCATGGTGATAGACGCTCCGCTCATTGCAAAAAAAGCCGAGGCGGGTCAGTTTATTATTCTTCGCGTCAACGAAAAGGGCGAGCGCATTCCTCTCACGATCGCGGATTATGACCGAAGCGCCGGCACGGTTACGATCATCTTTCAGGAAGTCGGAAAAACAACGATGCTTCTTGGCACATTGAATGAAGGCGACAGCCTTGCGGATGTTGTGGGGCCTTTGGGAAACGCATCCCACTTTGATAGCAACATAAAAAAGGCCGCGGTGATCGGCGGCGGGCTTGGCAGCGCGATCGCATATCCCCAGGCAAAGAAGCTGCATGCGATGGGCGTGGATGTCACAAGCATCGTCGGATTCCGCAACAAGGAGCTGATCATACTTGAAGACGAGATCCGCGCCGTCTCAAAAAAACTGATCGTGACAACGGACGACGGCAGCAACGGCAACAAGGGCTTTGTCACGGATGCGCTGAAACAAGAAATCGAATCGGGCGAAAAATTTGATCTGGTCATCGCGATCGGCCCTCTTATTATGATGAAGTTTGTCTCAAAGCTGACGAAAGAATACGGCATCAAAACGATGATCAGTATGAATCCCGTGATGATCGACGGCACGGGCATGTGCGGCGTATGCCGTGTCACCGTCGCCGGCAAAACGAAATTTGCCTGTATCGACGGGCCGGATTTCGACGGCCATGAGGTCGATTTTGACGAGGCGATGAGAAGGCAGACGATGTATAAAAAGCATGAGGAAGAATCATGCAACCTTTTTAAGGGGGTCAGATAATGGCACAGCGCAATATGGACAGCAAAAAAACGGCAATGCCCGAGCAGGACGCGAAAAAAAGAGCCGCCAACTTTGAAGAAGTGGCTTTGGGATACACCGAAGATATGGCGAAAAACGAAGCGATGCGCTGTCTCCAGTGCAAAAACCAGCCTTGTGTCGCCGGATGCCCGGTCAATGTTCAGATCCCCGATTTTATCAAACTGATCGGCGAAGGGAAATACGTGGAAGCTTATGACAAGATCCGCGAAACAAACGGCCTTCCCGCTGTATGCGGACGCGTGTGTCCGCAGGAAACGCAGTGCGAAGAGCGCTGTGTAAGGGGTATCAAAGGCGAACCAGTCGGCATCGGCAGACTCGAACGTTTCTGCTCCGACTACGCGATCGCCAAAGGCGCAAAGCCGACGGAGTGCGCATCCGCTACCGGCAAAAAAGCGGCCGTCATCGGCTCCGGGCCGGCCGGCCTCACGTGCGCCGCAGACCTTGCCAAAGCCGGCGTCGATGTGACGGTGTTCGAGGCGTTCCATATACCCGGCGGCGTGCTTGTCTATGGCATACCCGAGTTCAGGCTGCCAAAGGCGCTTGTTCAAAAAGAAATCGACGCGCTCAAAGCCATGGGCGTCAAGATCGAGACCGATATGGTGATGGGGCGCGTGCTGACGATCGACGAACTCAAAGAGATGGGATATGATACGATATTCATCGGTACGGGCGCCGGGCTGCCCAGCTTTATGCACATACCGGGCGAGAATTACAACGGCGTCTATTCCGCCAATGAGTTTTTGACACGCATCAATCTGATGAAAGGCTATAAGTTCCCGGAATACGACACGCCCGTCCGGCGCCATAAGAATCTGGCCGTCATCGGCGGCGGCAACGTCGCGATGGACTCCGCGCGGTGCGCAAAACGGCTGGGCGCGGATAACGTCTATATCGTCTACCGCAGAAGCGAAGCGGAGATGCCGGCCCGGAATGAAGAGATCGAACACGCCAAAGAAGAGGGCATCGTGTTCTCGTTCCTCGTCAGTCCGACGGCGATTCTCGGCAACAGCGACGGGTACGTCACCGGCATGACGCTGCAGAAGATGGAACTGGGCGAGCCGGACAGCTCTGGCAGGCGCCGGCCTGTGCCGATAGAAGGCTCGGAGTATGACATCGAACTCGACGCGGTCGTCGTCGCGATCGGCCAGAGCCCGAATCCGCTGCTCAGGAAAGCCACGCCCGGGCTCAAAGCCCAAAGCTGGGGCGGCATCATCGCCGATGAGCAAACGGGCGCCACGTCGATCGAGGGCGTTTATGCGGGCGGCGACGCGGTATCCGGCGCGGCCACGGTCATACTCGCGATGGGCGCGGGCAAGACCGCCGCAAAAGCGATGCTCGAATATATGGACAAGAAATAGAATGGTATAAAAAAGAGCCTTCCGTATTTTTTGCAGGAGGCTCTTTTTTACTACAAAAGATTCAAAAAACTTATTCTATGATTTCATAATGGTTGACGCTTTAGCTTAAGAAAATATTAATCAGCTCATTTCTGGAACGGGTATGATAGTATCGGACCAGCAAAAAATCTTTAACCTTAACTACAAAATATTTTTTCTGTTGTTCGTTATAACGAACAATTATTGAATTTTTATATGTTAAAATTTATATGGTGCTTATCAAAATACCGAACAAACAGGAGATAACAATGAATATAGAAGAAAAAAACAAACGGCAAATGGCCA
>JAQTSP010000055.1 GCA_028711205.1 Eubacteriales bacterium
ATCAGCAGCGCGATCGCGCTCGTTTCACCGATACATCCGCCGATATTGCCGGTTGCCATGTCAAGATATGAACCAAGAGCCCCGCCCATCTTGAGAGCGGTCAGTGGCGTGGCCGAGGACAAGGCGGCAACGGTGGCCGAAGCGCTGATGGGCGATGTCCATGTTGTCATCGCTGTCGGCCATGACACGACCAGAAACGCCCGTGCAGCCAGCGCCGGATTGACAAAGTTGTGACCGAGGCCGCCGAAGCACTGCTTGACGATCGCGATCGCGAACGCCGCGCCGAGGAACGGTATCCAGAGCGGCACGGACGGCGGCAGGTTGAGCGCCAGCAAAAGGCCGGTCAGCGCCGCGCTTCCGTCAAGCGCCGTCACTTTTTTGCGCATTAGCTTTTGTATGACAGCCTCCATTAAAACCGCCGAAGCCACACATACGAGAACAACAAAAAGGGCGTCAAATCCAAAAAAGTAAACGCCGCAGGCCGTTGCCGGTAAAAGCGCGATGATAACGTCGAGCATGATCCGTCTCGTCGTCTCTGATGACCGGACGTGTGGCGACGAAGACATGGTGAACTTATCCATACATACCTCCAAATAATATAAGCTGCTAGTTGCCTGCTCTTTTGCGCTCTTTTAAGATCTCGCTTTTGGCAAGCCTGATCCCCTGTACAAGGTGCCTGTTTGCCGGGCATATATAGGAACAGCAGCCGCATTCTATGCAGTCGAGCGCGTTTGCTTTTTCCGCGGCTTCAAAGTTGTTCTTTTCCGCGTTTGCGCTGATCAGATAAGGCAGAAGGCCCATCGGGCACACGCCGACGCATTTGCCGCAGCGTATGCACGGCGAATCTTCACCGGGGCGCGTCATGCCGATATCAAGCGCGAGTATACCGGACGTGCCCTTGATCACGGGCGCGTCAAGGTCGAACTGGGTGATGCCCATCATCGGGCCGCCGGCGATGACCTTATCGATGTTGCCCGAAAGGCCGCCGACTTGCGCGATCACATGCGATATCGGTGTGCCGAGGCGCACAAGCAGATTGGACGGCGTGTTGACGCTGCCCGTCACGGTGATGACGCGCTCATAAAGCGGCATGCCCTTCTCTATCGCCAATGCGATCTGTCTCGCCGTGCCCGCGTTGACGACGACGGCGCCAACGTCCATCGGCAGTTTCCCTGAAGGCACCTCTCTGTTGGTGATCGCGTATATCAGCTGTTTTTCAGCGCCCTGCGGATATTTGACCTTCAGCGATACGACATCGATATCTTCTTCTTTTGCAGCTTCGTCGATGGCCGCTATCGCATTGCGTTTGTTGTCTTCTATGGCGATGTACGCCCTGCTCACGCCAAGTATTTTCATGACCGCTTTCGTGCCGCGGACGACGTCGCCCGGGTACTCAAGCATGACACGGTGGTCTGCCGTCAGGTACGGCTCGCATTCCGCACCGTTGATGATGAGCGTATCGATCTTCTTATCGGGCGGAGGAGAAAGCTTGACATGCGTCGGGAACGCCGCGCCGCCCATACCGACGATGCCGGCGTTTTTGATGATGCCCACGATGTCCTGCGGTGAAAGGTTCTCAAGCGGCCCTTTGCTTTTGATATCTTTGCAGAGCCTGTCCTCAAAATCGTTCTCGATGACGATCGCCATTTCAGGTTTGCCCGAAATGTGCGGACGCGGCACGATCTCTTTGACGGTTCCTGATACGCTTGAAAAACAGGGTACGCTGACAAATCCGCCGGGCTCCGCGATCATCTGCCCCATGTCAACTTTATCGCCGGGAGAGACGACGGGTTTGGACGGCGCGCCGATATGCTGCGAAAGCGGTATGATCACCTCGCCCGGTACGCTGCATTTTTCTATCGCGCGGTTTTCGGCGAGATACTTGCCGTGATGTATACGCTTAAGCGGATGAACGCCGCCTTTGAATGATAATCTGCTTGCCATACTGTCTCCTTAATTATATGATCGAAATCAATCATCGTATTTTTGATTCCCAGTCAACTATTATAACATAAGCGTTATTGATTTCAAACAGCACTTTGTTTATTTTTTAACAAAAAATCATACGCTTTTCAGGAATAAAAATGACGGTATGGTATATGAATAAACATAGAAAATCTTTATGTTTATTGAAAAAAGCAAAGGTTTACAAACGAAGACAGGTGTGTTATTATGAATTCTGAATTTTAAACCGTTTACTATGATGAGCGAATATCCGACGCTCTTCGTTGTTTGCGGGGCTATTAAAACCTTTGGAGGATAAAATGGATAAAGTAACGAAGGCGGGGATTATTGAGAAGTTTGCTGTAAAGCAAGGCGATACGGGTTCGCCTGAAGTGCAGATCGCGCTTCTGACTGAGCGGATCAATCAGCTGACAGAGCACCTGAAGATCCACAAGAAAGACCATCACTCGAGAAGAGGTCTTCTGAAGATGGTCGGTAAAAGAAGAGGCTTGCTGAACTACCTGAAAAAGAAAGATGTTGAAAGGTACAGAGAGGTTATCAAAAGCTTGAACTTAAGAAAATAGCAATTCTGATAGAGCGGGCAACCGCTCTATTCTTTGTTGACCGGGGTCTTTTCGAAAAGCCGCAGGCTTTTTGGAGTGATTGCCCGGGCCCTGGCGGTGCAAAGCGGCGTTGGGATGAAAAATGCAATCATGATCTGCATTTTGGTATACGCCAAGGGGGCGTATGCCTTGGTAAGAAGGAATGGAGGAAAGAATGGAACACAAAATTTTTGAGATGGACATTGCCGGCAGGACACTGACGGTAGAAACAGGGAAGTACGCACAGCAGGCAAACGGGACATGCCTGATACGGTGCGGTGACACAGCCGTGCTTGTGACGGCCACAGCAGCGAAGACCCCAAGAGAAGGGATCGATTTTTTCCCGCTGAGTGTTGAGGTTGAGGAAAAGATGTACTCGGTTGGTAAAATACCGGGCGGTTTCATCAAAAGAGAAGGAAGGCCGTCGGAAAAAGCGGTACTGACATGCCGGCTGATCGACCGGCCGATCAGGCCGCTGTTTCCAAAAGGATATTATAACGATGTACAGGTGGTTTGTACCGTGCTGAGCGTCGATACGGATATCCCCCCGGCCGTGTACGCGATGCTGGGCTCCTCGATATCGTTGTCGATATCCGACATACCGTTTGCGGGGCCGACCGCATCGGTTGTTATCGGCATGGTGGACGGAGAGTATGTGATCAACCCCGATTCGGCCGGACGTGAAAAGAGCGTTCTCGACCTTACGGTATCGGGTACCAAAGACGCCGTGATGATGGTCGAAGCCGGCGCCAACGAGATCACCGAAAAAGAGATGCTGGATGCGATACTTCTCGCGCACGAAGAGATCAAGAAGATCATCGCGTTTATCGAGAAGATCGTAGAAGAAGTCGGCAAGGGGAAGATGGACGTCAAGATTTACAAGCCTGAAGAAGCGCTCGAGCAAAAGATACGTGAATACGCGACAGAAAAAGTTGTATACTGCATGGATACGATCGACAGGGACATAAGACAGCAGCGTGTCGACGAGATGACCACGGATGTGATGGCGCATTTTGCGGAGAAATATCCGGATGCCGAAAAAGACATCGACAGCGTATTGTATTCGATCAGGAAAGAGATCGTCAGAGACAAGATCATCAACCGCGGTATCCGTCCTGACGGCAGGAAGCAGAACGAAATCCGCCCGATATGGTGCGAGACGGGCGTATTCGCGAGAACGCACGGAAGCGCCGTGTTCACGCGCGGAGAGACACAGGCTATGACGCTGACAACGCTTGGCGCCATCGGCGACGCGCAGCGTATCGACGGGCTGACCGAAGAAGAGTTTAAGCGGTATATGCACCACTATAACATGCCGCCGTATTCGACGGGCGAAGCCAAGATGATGAGAAGCACGAGCCGGCGCGAGGTCGGACACGGCGCGCTTGCCGAACGTGCGCTGCTGCCTGTGCTGCCCGACGAGACCGAATTCCCATACGCGATACGGACGGTATCCGAGTGCATCAGTTCAAACGGATCGACATCGCAGGCCAGCATATGCGCAAGCTCGCTGTCCCTGATGGACGCGGGCGTGCCGTTGAGCGCACCTGTGGCGGGCATCGCGATGGGCCTGATCAAAGACGACAATACGGGCAATCTTGCGATACTGACGGATATCCAGGGACTTGAAGACTTTTTCGGCGATATGGACTTTAAGGTGGCGGGGACTGCCAAAGGCATCACCGCGATACAGATGGATATCAAGATTAAAGGTATTGACGAAGAGATACTGACGAGGGCGCTTGCCCAGGCAAGAGAAGGCAGGATGTTTATTCTTGATAAGATGAACGCCGTCCTTTCGGCGCCCCGGGAAGACCTGTCGAAATACGCGCCAAGGATCATGCAGTTTATGATCGATCCCGAGAAGATACGCGAGGTCATCGGTTCGGGCGGCAAGGTCATCAACAAGATCATCGCGGATACGGGCGTCAGGATCGACCTTGAGGACGACGGGCGGGTGTTCATCACGTCGCCGGATAAAGAAGCCTCCGACAGGGCAAAGGCTGCGATCGACGCGATCGTCAAGGAAATTGAAGTCGGCGACGTGTATCTCGGAAAAGTGGTGCGCATCATGAACTTCGGCGCTTTTGTCGAGCTTGCGCCTGGCAAAGACGGCCTTGTGCATATTTCAAAGCTTGCCAACGAGCATGTGAATAAAGTCGAGGATGTTGTCAATATCGGCGACGAGATACTCGTGCGCGTGACCGAGATCGACAAACAGGGCCGGGTCAACCTGACAAGAAAAGGGCTGCTGCCGGGCGACAAAAAGAAGGACGCGGACGACAAAAAGTAATAGCGGAAACAAGCGAGGACGCCTTCGGGCGTCTTTTTTGCGCTGTTTAAGACAAACGTATTGCGAGGGCTTTGCCCCCGCGCCCCCACTTCTTTTCTTGAAGAAAAGAAGCAAAAGACACGTGCCTTCGGGCGTTTTTTTTTGCGTTGTTTAAACGGATTATCTACAGATAGGTGTATAAAAATGCGTTAATTTATAATATATATCTTAGGACACCAGTGGCAGCAAGAATACCCGATGGAGAGGAACGCTTACGGTGTCGTTTCGTCTTCAACCGAAACATCGTTCATTTCTTTGAAATCAAGAAACTCCGCGAGCGTCATATTCAGGCCCAAAGCGATATGATGCAGCGTTTTGATCCGCGGATTTTTCGTCAAACCTCTGACGATATTATCAACGGTCGATTGGTTAATGCCGCTCATCAACGCAAGCTTGTTGAATGCGATGCCTCTTTTTTTGCACAGTGATGTAATACGCATAATG
Source organism: Eubacteriales bacterium (assembly GCA_028711205.1). Taxonomy (GTDB): domain Bacteria; phylum Bacillota; class Clostridia; order Christensenellales; family SZUA-584; genus JAQTSP01. The sequence continues at coordinate 5,323 of JAQTSP010000055.1, forward strand.
ATAACTTCAGAATATGTCATGCTATTTTTTTGCCAGCAGGTCGTCTATCACCGACAAAATGTTTTTTCGTGATTTTCTGGAAAGCCGCCGGTATTTTTCTAGCAGCACCAGCTCTTCTTTATTCAGGTCGCATTCTTCCACCGGTTCAATGATATGCCGGATACCCGTATGCCCGACCAGATAATCGATGGACGTTTCAAAGTAATTGGCAAACTTTTTCAGTGTCCCGATATCCGGTTCTATCTTATGGTTTTCATACCGGTTTATCGTCTGCTGGCTTAATCCGGCGTAGTCCCCAACTTCTTGCTGGCTGGCACCTTTTTCTTGTCGTAGCTTCTTCAAGTTTTCTACCATTTTGCTCACCGCCTTACAATATTAGGGTAACAATTTTTTGTTGTTTTATATATCGCAGAAAGATGGTAGTTGAATACTAAATAATTGTGTTATATAATACAACTAAAAAGATTAGGGCTGTGGGATATGAAACAACAAACATGCTGTATCACCGGCCACAGGCCGAACAAACTGCCGTTTGGTTATGACGAAGGGCATCAGGATTGTGTCAGGCTGAAGCTGAAACTGGCGGCTAAAATCGAAGAAATGCGCGGGAAGGGCGTGACGGCTTTTTACACCGGCCTGGAAGAAGGCGTCGGTATCTGGGGCGCGGAGATCGTCCTAGACCTGAAACGGGCGTATCCGAAAGAGGATATACGCCTGACCGTTGTCATCGCTTATGAAGGGCAGCAAAACCGGATGGGCCAGGCGTACCGCGGGCGATATCATGACATCTTGTCCGCGGCAGATGTCAGGGCGATATTGCATACGGATTATAAGAAAAACTGTATGCACGCATGCGCCCGTTATATGGTTGATGCATCGTCGCATATGATCGCCGTATTTGACAGAGTCAAAGGCAGGGAGAAATATACAATAGACTATGCGCGCAAAATGGGGCTGGACGTTGCTGTTATCAATCCGGGCGAGCCGTGAAGCATTGCATTTTACGCATATCCCTGTTCATATAATACTCAGGGCGCTTTGAATGATCGGGCGTTTTTTTTGCTGTTTTTCGTGTGGCTGGTAAACAATATGTATATGTCAAAACAATGATACCACAAATAATAATCATACCTGCCGCGCTTATTTCTTTAAGCACGCATATTTATGTCATTTTCAAAATAGTATTTATTACGGGGTTCCCGAAAAGCCGCAGGCTTTTTGGGGTGTAGTTACGGGGTTCCCGAAAAGCCGCAGGCTTTTTGGGGAGTGGTTATATCAATTCGTTTGTTGAGGCGGTGTTAATATGCGCATTTTCGTAGTTAAAAAAAGTACCATTATCAGGGCGGCGGTTTTTATACTGCTTGTCGTCGGCGCGATCGTATACACGCAGGTGGCGCTTGTCGATGCGGCGCCGGTATCGAGCCAGTCAGAATCGATGCCGATCTGCAGTGTTGACACAGACGAGAAGGTCGTCGCGCTGACATTCGACACGGCGTTTGGCGACATGGACTATACTGCGGAGATATTGGATGTTCTCGATGAAGAAAGCGTGCGGGCCACTTTCTTTGTCATGGGACTCTGGGCCAACGAATACCCTGATAAGCTGGACGACATACTGACAGGCGGACAGGAGATCGCGAACCATTCGATGGATCACGTAAGGTACCCCGACCTTTCGACAAGCGAGATACTGGCCGACGCGGGCGAAGCGGCAGATCTGATATTTGACATGACAGGGTATGACACGAGGCTGATCCGTATGCCGTACGGCGCGTTTGATACAGAGAGCATACTGGCGCTTGAGAGCGAGGGATATATCCCGATCAAATGGAGCCTCGATTCTAAGGACTGGAAGGGGTATGATGCCGAGAAGGTTGTCAACGGCGTGCTTTCAGAGGTAAAGAGCGGCGATATCATCATGTTCCAGAACAACATGGCGGCAACGCCCGAGGCGCTCCAGGAGATCATACTCGGCCTCCGCGAGCAGGGGTATAAGATCGTGACCGTGTCGGATCTTCTGCTTGACAGCGCTTACATCGTGGACGGTAACGGTACACAAAGGCTTGTTGAAGAGTAACATTTTAACCATTGAGGAATCGCATATGAACGAATCGGCAAACAGCGTGAGTGTGGCAGGCAGGCTCAGCCGTCTTGAATTGTCACACAGGATTTACGGAGAGTCATTCTATACATTTTTTTTGGAGTGCGGGCGCCTGAGCGATAAATCGGATATTCTGCCCGTCACGGTGTCCGAGAGGCTGCTGACAAAACACCCGCTTTGCGAAGGCGGAGAGATATGCGTGAAAGGACAGCTGCGCTCGTACAACAAGCTTGTGGACGGCAGGGTCAGGCTTTATCTGACGGTATTTGCGAGGGACATTGAAGACAACGGCCATGCGCAAAACGAGATTACGCTCACCGGATATGTGTGCAAATCGCCCGTATACCGCGTGACGCCTTTTGGCAGAGAGATCACGGATATGCTGATCGCGGTCAACCGGGCGTACAACAAATCGGATTATATACCGTGTATCGTCTGGGGTAGAAATGCGCGGTACGCCTCGAGTTTTGAGGTCGGCGACAAGATCACGGTGACCGGCCGTGTGCAGTCGCGGGAATATGAGAAAGTGCAGGACGACGGCGGGAAAACACAGCGCACGGCGTATGAGGTGTCCGTATCGCGGCTGCAAAAAGAGCAATAATAACGCTTTTGTTTCGCGTGCTAATGTGGTAAAATATAAGAGGCCAAAAGTGAGGCCTCTTTATTGTTGTATCAAAGGAGAATATTATGAAGCTTTTAAGGGCAGGGAGAGAAGGACAGGCATTTTACGCAGCGCTCCGTGGCGATACGATAAGGCGTCTTCGCGGTCTACCTTATGACGGCATCGCGTATACGGGCGAAGAATATAGCCTCCGCGACGTCAGGATATTAACGCCGTCCGAACCCACAAAGATCGTCGCGGTCGGGCTCAACTATGCAAAGCATGCCGGAGAGATGAAAGAAGAGCTGAAGAAAACGCCGGTTATTTTTCTGAAACCGCCCACATCGGTCATCGCGCATGGGCAGGATATCGTATATCCCGGCGCGTCGGCGCGTGTCGACTATGAGGCGGAACTGGGCGTGGTGATCAAAAAGCTATGCAAAAATGTGCCGGCCGGTGAAGCGCTGGATTATGTCTTCGGGTATACCGCGCTCAACGACGTGACGGCGCGCGATCTGCAGGCGGCGGACGGTCAATGGACGCGTGCCAAATCGTTTGATACGTTCTGCCCGTTTGGCCCGTATATCGATACGGATTACGACCCCGCGAACAAGCGCATCACAAGCGTTTTAAACGGCGAAGTCAAGCAGGACGCAAACACGGACGATATGCTCTATAACGTCGCGGAGCTCATCAGCTTTATCAGCGAATGCATGACGCTTCTGCCGGGCGACGTGATCGCGACAGGGACGCCGGAGGGCATCGGGCCGATGCAAAGAGGCGATGTGATCGAGATCATAATAGAAGGTTTGGACACGCTGCAAAACAGGGTGGTATAGGAGGAAAGATATGTACGAATCGAAGCTTAAATCGGACGATCTGGACAAGCTGTTTGCCGCCATATTGACGATGAATACCGTTGAGGAGTGCTACATGTTTTTTGAGGATCTGTGTACGATATCCGAGCTTGGGTCTATCTCGCAGCGCCTCAAGGTCGCCGCGCTTTTAAATGACAAGCATACGTGCCACGATATCTCGCAAAGCACAGGCGCCAGCACCGCAACGATCAGCCGCGTCAACCGCTGCCTTCATTACGGTACGGGCGGATATGAAATGGCACTTCAAAGAATCCGGGAGGTTTGATGGATATACAGAGTTTAAACGACAGGCAGCGGCAGGCGGCCCAGGCGACGGAAGGCGCCGTGCTTGTACTGGCGGGCGCGGGCTCGGGCAAAACGCGCGTGCTGACAACGCGCGCGGCCTATCTGATCGAGAAGGGCGTACCGCCGTATCACATACTGGCGATCACGTTTACGAACAAGGCGGCGGCCGAGATGAAAGAGCGCATTGCCGATTTGGTCGATGATGTCCGCGACATGTGGGTGTGCACGTTTCACGCGATGTGCGCAAGGCTGCTGCGGATCGAAGGGGAAAGCATCGGGTATGGGCGTAATTTTACGATCTATGACGCGGGCGATTCGCTGACCGTCGTCAAAGAGATATTAAAAGAGCTTGACGTCGCGAAGGATTTTTTGAATCCGCGCTCGGCAAAGGCGATGATCAGCCGCGCGAAAAACGCGGGTATCGCGCCGGGCAGGTACATAAATGTGTACGGCGACGACACTGCCGGCAAAATGACGGCCAGAGTGTACGGAAAATATGAGGACAGGCTCATAGGCAGCAACGCGCTCGATTTTGACGACCTGCTTTTAAAGACGCTGAAGCTATTTAAGGAACACGGCGACGTGCTCGAAAAATACCAGCGCCGCTTCGCCTATATCATGGTGGACGAATATCAGGACACCAATTCGGTGCAGTATGATATCATCCGCCTGCTTGCCGGGGGCCACGGCAATCTCTTTGTGGTCGGTGACGACGACCAGTCGATATACGGATGGCGCGGCGCGGATATCACGAACATACTCGGGTTCGAACGCGATTTTCCGGGCGCCAGGGTGATCCGGCTCGAGCAGAACTACCGCTCTCACCAGCATATATTAAACGCCGCGAACGGTGTGATACGGCACAACAAAGGCCGTATGGGAAAAGAGCTTTGGTCAGACATCGACGCCGGCCAAAAACCGCTGGAATTTGAAGCGCGGGATGATATGGAAGAGGCTGTTTTCATCGCGGAAAAGGTGCACAGCATACTGCGCGAAGGCCGGTATAACCCCAGCGACATCGCCGTGCTGTACCGTGTCAACAGCCAGTCGCGTATGCTTGAGAACAAGCTCAAAGAGCGTGGCGTGCCGTACGTGATCTACGGGGGCCTCAGCTTTTATGAAAGAAAAGAGATCAAAGATATCGTCGCGTATTTAAATCTTGTATGCAACGAAAAAGCGGATCTTTGCTTTTCGCGCGCGGTCGGTGTGCCAAAGCGCGGCATAGGCGGGGTGACTCTCGAAAAACTCGGCGCGGCGGCATACGAAAAGGGGATACCGCTGCTGCAGGCATGTGAAACGGCCGGTGGATTTCTGCCCAAAAAAGCGGCCGCGACGCTGAAAGGCTTTGCCGATATGATCGGCGGCATCCGGCAAGATATGAAACAACAGACGTTATTGCAGACGGTGGAGAGCGTTTTTATCAAATCGGGCATGAAAAAGGAGATGCAGGGCGACGACACGGCTGAGGGGAAAATGCGGCTGCTGAACGTCGAGGAGTTTTTGCGGAGCGTGGCCGATTTTGAGAGGAACGCGCAGCCGCCCGTGACGCTGGAAGCGTTTCTCGAGCGCAACGCGCTGGTGTCGGATGTCGATACCGTGGGTGACCAGGACGACGTCATCATGCTGATGACGCTGCACAGTGCGAAAGGCCTCGAGTTCCCCGTCGTGTTCATCGTAGGGCTTCAGGAAGGTCTGCTCCCGCATCAGATGAGCCTTGCCGAGGGTGATGTCGAGGAAGAGCGGCGGCTCTGCTATGTGGGCATGACACGCGCGAAAAAACGGCTGTACCTGACCTGGAGCGCTACAAGGTTTTTGAGAACGGGAGAAAGCTTCAGCATCGTAAAAAGCGAGCGGTCCCGTTTTTTGGGCGAGATACCAAAAGGGTGCCTCGAGCAATCGGAGGTCAAACGGACGGCAAGCGCGCACGCCCCGGCGGCAAAAAGCCAAAGCCCGTTTTCGCTGACACAAGGCGGATCAGGCATGCCGTCTTTTCGGCCGGATATCAGCAAAAAAGCCGAACATCCGCCGGATGCGTTTGTTGCGGGCAAGGTCGTGCAGCATCCCCGGTTCGGCAAAGGGAAAGTATTATCCATAAACGGCGAAGGCGAAGAAAAAATCGCGGTCGTGAAATTTGAAAACGGCGGCGAAAAGAAGATGTTTGTCGCGTTTGCGCCGTTGAAAATACTGTAGGTGAACAGTTATGGAAGAGACGAAACAAAAAATCGACGCGCTTGTGGCGGAGCTCAGCCGGCATATTTACAGCTACTATACGCTTGACAAACCGACGATCAGCGACGCCGAATACGACGAGATGTACGATGAGCTCCTAAGGCTTGAAGCCAGGACGGGATACGTGCGCCCCGATTCGCCAAGCGGGCGTATCGGCGGAGAGGTGCTGCCAAAGTTCGAGAAGAGCCGGCACCTGTCGCCGCTCTACAGCCTTGACAAGGTGCGCACGGGAGAGGAGCTTTTGGCGTGGGAAGACCGCGCGAAGAAATTCTCCGGCGATACATTTGTTTATATCGTCGAATACAAATTTGACGGGCTGACCATTAACCTCAGATACGACGGCGGCGCACTCATTTCCGCTGCGACGAGAGGCGACGGCAGCGTCGGCGAGGTGATCACGGGCCAGGTCAAAACGATTCATAGCGTGCCGCTGTCGATACCGTACAAAGGCTTGCTCGAGGTGCAGGGTGAGGCGCTGATGCGCCTGTCATACCTGAAAGAATACAACGAGACAGCCGATGAACCGCTAAAAAACGCACGTAACGCGGCTGCGGGCGCGCTTCGGAATCTTAACCCGGGCGTAACGGCAAAGCGGCGGCTCAGCCTTTTTTGCTACAGCGCGGGGTATAAGGACGGGCAGCCGTTTGAGTCGCACCGGCAGATGTTGGCATTCTTACGGGAAAATCATCTCCCCGTCAGCGACTTTTGCGCAGCCGCGCACAGCATTGATGAGGTCATGCGGTTTGCACAGCAGGCGGAGCAAAAAAGAGACAGCCTCGATTATCTGATCGACGGCGTTGTGATCAAGATCGACAGCTTTGCGGTGAGAGAACAGCTCGGGTTTACGCAGAAGTTCCCGAGATGGGCGGTCGCGTATAAGTTTGCGGCG
>JAQTSP010000251.1 GCA_028711205.1 Eubacteriales bacterium
CTTTGATTTAAAGATCGCTTTGTTGCTCGGCGCCATCGCATCCGCCACGGCTCCTGCCGCAACCATTATGGTGGTCAAGCAGTACAAAGCAAAAGGCCCTGTCACCGAGACGTTGCTCAGCGTGGTGGCCCTGGACGATGCCGTTGCGCTCATCGCTTTTGGCTTTGCAATGGCGGTGGTCAATACCATGCAGCACCCGGGCGAAATCTCGCTGGCCTGGTCTATCATCCTGCCCTTCATTGAGATCATTGGCTCAGTGCTACTCGGCTTTTTACTGGCGTTTCTGTTTAAGATACCTCTTCGATTTTTCAAGAAAAGCTCAAACCGCCTCATTATCACAGCAGGTTTCATCTTCCTAGGCACGGCGCTGGCCACCCTTCTTGACCTGTCGCCGCTGCTGCTTTGTATGAGCATGGGCGCCATGCTGGTCAACATCAGCAATTCGGCAGAATCGATATTTAAATTGGTTGACGGCGTTACCGCACCCATATACCTGATGTTTTTTGTGGTGTCGGGTGCCGAGCTCAATATCTCTGTCCTGCCCGCAATCGGCCTCATCGGCATACTCTATATCATTTCCAGAATTATCGGCAAGGTGGCGGGCGCGACTTTTGGTTCCATACTGATGAAAGCCCCCGATACGGTGAAAAAATACATCGGATTCACCCTCGTACCGCAGGCAGGCGTCGCCATCGGCCTCTCACTGATCGCCGCACAAACGTTGCCGGAGTTCGGCCAGACCATCCGCGCCGTTATACTTTGCGGTACGCTCGTCTACGAGCTGATTGGCCCCGCTATCACCAAAAGCGCTTTACATAAAGCCGGCGAGATCAGCGAAACATAATCTGCCATATCCTTCTCCATGTCTATCATGCATCGAAAAACCGCTCAAAGCGTACAAAAAAGTCCGCAGCATCCTCTTTGGCACCGCGGACTTCTATCAACTCTCTGTCTTTTTACAGCGCGTTCACACGCTCTTCAAGCGCATCCAGCTGCTCAAGCAGCTCGGCCGGCATTCCCTCGCCGTATTTCGCATAATGCGCTTTGATCGACGCGACCTCGGCCAGCCATTCATCTTTCTCGATCTTCAAAAGCGCCTGCATATCGGCTTCGCTGACCTTGAGGCCTCTGACGTCAAGCGCGTCCGCCGTCGGCATATAGCCGATCGCCGTCTTCTGCGCCTTGCCGGTACCGTCGGCCCTCTCGAATATCCACTTCAGCACGCGGCTGTTCTCGCCGAATCCCGGCCAGAGCCATTTGCCGTCTTTGTCCTTGCGGAACCAGTTGACATAGAAGATCTTTGGCAGCTTGTCGGCGTCCGTCGCACGGCCGATATCGAGCCAGTGCTGCAGGTAATCGCAGACGTTATATCCCATGAACGGCAGCATCGCGAACGGGTCGCGCCTGACCTGGCCGATCTTTGCCGATATCGCCGCCGCCGTGATCTCGCTGCCCATGATCGAGCCTAAGAACACGCCGTGTTTCCAGTCAAAGCTCTCATGCACAAGCGGTATAACGCTGGGCCTGCGTCCACCGATCAGTATCGCCGATATCGGCACGCCGGCCGGGTCCTCCCACTCGGGCGCGATCGCCGGGCATTGCGAAGCGGGCGCGGTGAACCTGGCGTTTGGATGCGCCGCAGGCGCCTCTGCGCCGGGTGCCCAGTCGTTGCCCTTCCAGTCGATAAGGTGACCCGGCGCGTCGCTGCCGATGCCTTCCCACCACACGTCGTTGTCGTCGGTCAAAGCGACGTTCGTGTATATCGTGTTCTTCCCGATGCTTGCCATCGCGTTCGGGTTAGAATCGGCGGAAGTCCCCGGCGCCACGCCGAAGAACCCGAATTCCGGATTAATCGCATAAAGCCTGCCGTCGGGGCCGAATTTCATCCACGCGATATCGTCGCCGATCGTCTCGACTTTCCAGCCGGGTATCGTCGGTATCAGCATCGCAAGGTTCGTCTTGCCGCAGGCGCTCGGGAACGCGCCCGTAACATATTTCACGTTGCCTTCGGGGTCGGTCAGTTTCAGTATCAGCATGTGCTCCGCCATCCATCCCTCGTCTCTGGCCTGCACGGACGCGATTCTCAGCGCAAAGCACTTTTTGCCGAGCAGCGCGTTTCCGCCATATCCCGAGCCGTAAGACCAGATCATGCGGTCTTCCGGGAAATGGCTGATGTATTTTTGCTCCAGCGGCGCGCACGGCCACGCGGCATCCTGCTCGCCTTCCTCAAGCGGCGCGCCCACAGAATGCAGGCACGGCACGAATTCGCCGTCGCCCAAAGAATCCAGCACCGCCTGCCCCATGCGCGTCATGATGCGCATATTCGCAACGACGTACAGGCTGTCGGTGATCTCGATGCCGATCTTTGATATCGGCGAGCCGATCGTGCCCATCGAGAACGGTATCACATACAGTATCCTTCCCTTCATGCATCCTTTGTACAGCCCCTTCATCGTGGCTTTGAGCTCATCGGGGTCGATCCAGTTGTTCGTCGGCCCCGCCTGCGCCTTCGTCTTCGACGCGATGTACGTCCTGTCCTCGACGCGCGCGACATCCGAAGGATGGCTGCGGAACAGATAGCATCCCGGCCTCTTTGCAGAGTTCAGCTTTGTCGCCGCGCCGCTATCCGCCATCTCGTTCAACAGGCGGTCGTTCTCCTCCTCAGATCCGTCACACCAGTGTATCCGATCCGGCCGGCACAAACCGGCGACTTCCTCGACCCATGCCAAAAGTTTTTTGTTCGTCGTCATTTTTCTCACCTCTTATATAATTTTGAATTTTTTTGCGTTAATACTGGTTCACTTTCCACTATTAAAATTAATATATCATATCGGGAGAATTTGAGATATCTTTTTTTTGAAATTTCAAAAAAATATTTTATTGGCCCGCAGTATCGCTATTTTTCAATGATAATACGCAAAACTCATACCTCATATATATTAATTTGCATAATCCAAATATTATAATTGCATAATCCGTGTATCAAAAAAAGCCCGGCTAAGCGGGCCGTCATAACGTTGGTCAACGCATTTTTATTCGAGAGGCCTCCGCC
>JAQTSP010000252.1 GCA_028711205.1 Eubacteriales bacterium
AGACCGCGCCGCTGCCCTGATCTTTGATATAGATATGTATGCCGGGCGCGCGCCGCAGGCAGTCCTGATACCACCTGTTGATCATGTTTCCCCGGCACATCGAATACCCTGTACCGTACTGCGTCAGCATCACCGTATAACTGCCGTTTGATAAAAAATGCCCCTCCGGATAGTGCATGAAATGCCTGAAAGTCCGGGATGCATGTATCTCGTCTGCGAACGGCCGTTCTTCGGGCTGTTTTTCTCCCAGGCTGAGCAATATGTTTCTCGGCGGTACTTTCTCTTTCAAAAGCATCTCCGTCGCCTTGACACACGTGGCGCGATGAAACAGCTCCTGCATCTTGCCGTCCTGCAGGCAGTTCAAAATCGACGCCAGTATCATACCCTGATGGTGCGCCATATAGCTTTTTACGATACGTTTTTTCCGGTCGCGGTGCATCCTTGACGGCGTATAGTCGATCGCTTCATAAAAACCGTACCGCCCCAGCGCGCCGGTCTTCTCGATACGCGCCATATTGGCAAGCGCCGCTTTCGGGTTGACCGGTAGAGCCAGGCAAACGGCATACGGAGAGACAACCGTCTCTCTGACCAGCCCCGATTTCATGCCAAGCCCGGGAACGCCGAACGCTTTGTACTGGTAGTTCATCTGCAGATCAAAAGCGTAGTATCCCGATTCGGAGATGCCCCAGGGTATACGCTTCTGCTCCGCGTAATCGCACTGCATCTCGACAACGCTCCTGTACGTCTCTCCAAGAAGCGTGTGGTCATAGCTTTTCATGATGATCAGCGGCAGCAGATACTCAAACATCGTGCCGCCCCATGAGAGCAGCACGCGGCTCTCGCCGGCAATCGTCAGCGGCCTTGCGAGCCTGAACCAGTGTTTTCCGGGGACATCGCCTTTTGCGATCGCGATAAAGCCCGTCTGCCTTGCCTCGGACGCGAGTAGGTCGTAATGCGTATCGCTCAGCCTGTTCTGCCGCAGGTCGAGCCCAATCGAAAAAAGGCCTTTTCCTTCGTCATACAGCAGCGAAAAATCCATATCGCCAAAGATCGTCATGATACGCCTTTTTAACTTGTCCGCCCGCGCGCAAAGCCTCCTTGACGCGACATAACCTTCCCCAAGCGCGGTCTCCATCGTCTTTACCCATTCCAAAACGGCCGCATCGCTTAGATTATCTGCTTTTTCCATGACAACGGCCAGGAGTTCCAGCAGACCGTGGAACTCCCTGATGTATTCACCGGTCGATATGTGCCGAAGCTTATCCCGCAGCGCCTTCGTCTGATCCGTATACAGGTGGACGCGCTGCGCCGGAAACGCGCCCAGAACGTTTGCCCACCGCGCAAATTTGCCGATATAGGCCTCATATGTTTTTTTCTGCGCGCCAAGCATGCTGCCGCTCTCTTCGATCAGCTCAAGCGCAATAACGGCGTTGAATATATCACGGTTGATGCAAAACGACATCTCGCATCCGGCCTCTCTTGATACGGCCGATAAGCCCTGTTCGATATACGCGGCGATCGGGCTGTCTATCATGTCCTCGACGGCCTCAACCGCCACGATCAGATAACAGGCCAGATTGCCGCTGTCGACAGATGAGACATATCTTGGCTCGAGCGGTTCTAAATTCGTGATATCGTACCAGTTATAAAGATGCCCTTCCCATTTTGGCGCGTTTTCTATGCCCAGCACACATCTCTCCAGCCTTTTTACCACGCTTTCAAGCGTTATAAAACCCATATAGTACGCGGTGATACCGGCGGCCATCGAAAACGCCACGTTCGTGGGCGACGTTCTTTTGGCAAGGCCCTTGTTCGGGCTTTGCTGATAGTTGTCCGGCGTCCAATAATATTCATCCTCTTTAGCAAACCGCTCAAAAAAACGCCATGTCCGAAGGGCCACGTCCTCCAGGTACGTTTTTTGTTTCGCGTCAAGCGGGTGTTTTCTTTGCTTTCTTGGCCTGCTGATCGCGTACGCGATGGACGGCGCAAAAAACCATATGCCAAACACGGCAAACGCGATGATAGAAAATGATCCGGTTGAAAAAATAGAAAGCGAATACAGTATGACCGCAAGTATCGGCGCGGCGCGCATCTTTCTCCAATAAGCCGCGGCGCCGTCCTTTGCTTTTTTCTCTGCGTCCGCGGCGGTCACCCATTCCAGCAAGTTGCTTTTTGTCACCGCCACGCGCACAACCGTCCGTATGACCGCGTCCATCATCATGTATGTCTCGTACGGCAGAAACGCGAGCTTATAGGCCGCCTGCTCAAACATCGTTTTGGTCTCGTACCAGGCGTCCTTGAACGTCGCGCCTTTGCCGGCGTTTTTGATAAGCGTCAGCATTCTCGATGCAAAATCGAGCAGGCTGTCAATAAAAAGAGGCAGTATGCCTGAAATAAACCAAAAAAACGCCGACCTGTAAAATGCCGTTTGCGACAGCAGTATCACAACAAAACTAAACGGCATGACAAGGCTTCGTCTCAGATTGTCAAATATCTGATATTTTGCAAGGTGCGAGAGCGGGTTTTGGGCGCGGCCGTCTTTTGTCCTGACTTTTTTTTTGAGCCACGGCAAAAGCTGCCAGTCGCCCCGTGTCCATCTATGCTGCCTCTCGGCCCACGACATATACTTGGCGGGATATCCGTCCATCAGTACGACGTCACTTAAAAGCGCGCATCTTAAATAACCGCCTTCCAACAGATCATGGCTCAAAACGGCGTTATCGGGGAACGCGTTTCTGAGAATCCGCATATACACCGGCAGGTCGAATATCCCCTTGCCCGTATAGATACCCGTTCCGAAGCCGTCCTGATAGATGTCAGACGTTGCGCAGGCATATGTATCAAGCCCCGCTTTTCCCGAGAAAACAAGCGAAAACCGTGACGACGACGCGCTGACCACATCGATACCGATGCGCGGCTGCATGATGCCGTACCCCTGAATGACGGTGTTTGTCTTGCTGTCGACAACGGGCCTGTTGAGCGGATGCGCCATCGCGCCCACCAGCTTTACCGCGGCATCTCTGGAGAGCTCG
>JAQTSP010000056.1:0-11001 GCA_028711205.1 Eubacteriales bacterium
CTGATTGTTGTGTACTTCATTTTAAGACGGACAATGTTTGGCCGTGGGTTTTTCGCTATTGGCGGAGATGAAAGCGCTGCAAGACGTGCAGGTTTCAAAGTGGATTCTATCAGAATCTGGACGTATGGTATTGTAGGCGTACTCGCTTCATTGGCAGGGTTTACCCGGGTTTGCATGATGGGGCAATGCCAGCCGGCAAACCTGTTTGGTATGGAAATGCTCATTATTGCCGCAGTCGTTTTGGGGGGCGCAAGTTTGGTTGGCGGCTCTGGTACGGTGCATGGAACAATGTTGGGGATATCGCTGCTGACAATCATGCAAATTAGTCTTCTGTTATTAGGGATTCCGTTGTTTTGGCAAAAATTCGTTTCTGGAGTAATAATCGTGATTGGCATGGGTCTATCGGGATTAAAAGCATATAATTTTAATAGAAAATCCTACAAAGAGAAAAGGGGGTAAGGAGATGTATAAAACAAAAGGTTTAGTATTAGAACTGTTAGATAAATATAAAAAGAGAAAAGATATTTCCAGATTAATATTAGTTATCGCTTTTATATTGATATTTATGACGCTAATTAATGCAAAAGGATTCTGGAAATGGCCAACATTTCAATCTATGATGTATCAGTTTCCGGAATACGGTACGATGGCATTCGGTGTTGCACTTGCTATGATGACGGGCGGGATTGATCTGTCTGTTGTGGGAATCGCAAATGTTTCTTCGATGGTCTCTGCTATTTGTTTACTGGGCTTAATACCTATGGAAGGAGCGACTGCCACTCAACAAATCACGGGAATTGCGGTCGCTATCATTGCTGCAGTATCAGTAGGCATTTTGTCAGGATTTTTAAATGGCTTTCTGATTACAAAAACAAAAATACCACCTATGCTGGCGACAATAGGAACTTACTATATGTTGTCCGGTCTTGCACTTATCATATCTGGTGCGAAGTCGGTAAGCGGAATGCCTGCGGTTTTTACCAATATCTTTACGTGGAAATTATTTGGGATCGTTCCGACAACGACGCTAATTTTCTTGCTGGTCATATTTGCCATGTGGCTAATCATGGAACGAACGACATTCGGCATAAAAGTGCATATGATTGGTTCAAACATGGTTGCGTCTAATTTTAGTGGTTTAAAGACTACCAGGATACTATTTTCTACATATATTATTTCTGGAATATTGTCAGCGATTGCCGGTCTTATTATGCTTGCTAATTATAATTCAGCGAAAGCTGGATATGGTGAGGCATATACGCTTCAGTGTATTCTCATTGCTGTTTTGGGCGGCGTGAATCCTTTGGGCGGCAAAGGATCGGTTGGTGGTATTGCGCTTGCTGTAATAACACTGCAGATTCTTTCTACAGTACTTAATATGTTTACATGGATAAATTCTTTCTATAAGCCAATGATTTGGGGTGCCGTATTGCTTGTTGTTTTGTTTATGAATCTGCTTTCAGATAATAAAGAAAAGAGAAAAGCAAGAAGCTAGTAAAACTTAATATTTACAATAAGTATATTAAAATTTATAAGGATTGAAAGGATAAGATATATGAAGGCGCTTGTTTATGATGAACCAAAGAAATTCAGTATTAAAGAAATTGAGACACCGAAGTGTGGCGATAATCAAGTATTAATAAGAGTTAATGTGTGTGGGGTTTGCAAGACGGATATTCATATACACAACGGGGATTTTATTTCAAAGTTTCCGTTAACGCCTGGTCATGAATTTGCAGGCGTTGTTGAAAAAGTTGGCGCCAACGTTACTGATTTTAAAAGCGGGGACAGAGTCGTTGCTGATAATACTGTATTATGTGGTTACTGTTATTATTGCAGAAGAAACCAGCCGTTATATTGTGACAACTTCTATTCTTTAGGCGTTACAGGACCTGGCGGCTTTGCTGAATATGTTGTTGTCAATCATGATAAAGTATTTAAAATCAGTGACGATTTAAGCTTTGATACAGCTTCGTTTGTCGAGCCAACTGCTTGTGCCATACATGGAATGGATCGGATTAATATCAAAAATGGTGATACCGTATTAATGTTTGGGTCAGGACCTACAGGAATAATACTGGCACAATTGTTAAAACATGGTGGTGCAGGAAAGGTCGTTGTTGCGGCTCCTTCACAGTTTAAACTGGATGTTCTGAATAATTTAGGTATTGATACAGTTAAAATTGAGAGAGACAACGATAGTGCGAATGAAGCAAAAATAAGAGAATTGAGCCCGAAAGGCTATGATGTAATAATAGACGCAACAGGGGCATTTTCGGTCTTGCAACTTTGTTTTAAGTATGCGAAAAAGGGATCTAAGATTGTCGTATATGGTGTTTGTGATGCATCTGATAAAATTGAAATCAGCCCGTATGACGTATTCTCTCAGGAATATGAAATAATCGGTTCATTCGCACAAACCCATTGCTTTGACAGAGCAATTAATGCTTTGGAAACCAGCATCGTGAAGGTTGACAATTTAGTTACACATAAATTTAATTTATCGGATTATGCAGAAGCATTAGATGTCGTGGCTTCTGGAAAGAATAATATGAAGGTTTTAATATATTCATAAATAAATTGTTTGGAGGGTACCTATATGCTACAAGCTGTAATGGTAGCGCCTGGGAAAATAGAATTCAGGGAGATAGATATTCCAAAATTGAATCCCGGCGAAGTGCTCGTAAAAATGAAGATGATCGGTGTATGTGGATCTGATATACATGTTTATCACGGTAAACATCCTTTCACGTCCTATCCTGTGGTGCAAGGTCACGAAATCTCAGCAGAGGTTGTTGAAACCATGGGAGTGGATGAAAAGGAGTTCAAAACGGGAGATAAGGTAACAGTACAGCCTCAAGTTGTATGCGGTGAGTGTTATCCGTGCAAGCATGGAGATTACCATATATGTGATAATCTAAAGGTTATGGGGTTTCAAGTAGATGGTATGGCGGCAGAATATGTCGCAGTAGATTACAAGAAGTTAATTAAATTACCAGACGACATGAGTTTTGAAGAAGGTGCTTTAATTGAACCGTTAGCGGTTGCTTGTCACGCATTGGGAAGAAGCTCGCTTGAAATCAAAGATAAAAAAATAGTTGTCATTGGCGCCGGACCGATCGGCAACTTGGTCGCTCAAACGGCAAAAGCAAAAGGGGCTCTAAGAGTCATTATATCCGACGTTAGTAAAGAGAGATTAAGACTTGCTGAGGAATGCGGTATTGATATTACTGTCAATCCGTTAGAAGAAGATCTAAAAAGCGTCATTTACAAAGAATTCGGCCATGACGGAGCAGATTTAATCCTGGATTGTGCGGGGACCCAAAAAACAGTCAGAGATATTGTTAATATTGCAAGAAAAGGTTCCGAGATCATTATTGTTGCTGTATTTCCAGAAGAAATTTATGTGAATATGGGAATCGTTCAGGATAGGGAATTGAAATTGATTGGATCATTGATGTATAAAAGAGAGGACTATTTCGAGGCAATACGATTGTTGGCTGATAAAAAAAAATATACGTCAAAAATAATCACCGATTTTTTTGATTTTAAGGATTATAAAGCCGCTTATGAAATGATTGAAGAGAAAAAAGATTCTGCAATGAAAGTCATGATTAAATTTGATTAAACGATACGCAGAAAGGTTAATTAATGTTTGATGTTGTTGCAATAGGGGAATTGCTCATTGATTTTACCCCTAACGGAAAAGGGGAGATGGGCAATCCCGCATATGAAATGAATCCAGGCGGCGCGCCTGCTAATTGTCTTGCAGCATTGGCTACACTGGGAGCGGATGCTGCATTTATTGGAAAGGTTGGAGACGACTTTTTTGGCAAGTTTTTATCTCAAGCATTAAACAATAGGGAGATAAATACTGAAGGCCTGTCAATATCAAAAGAAACGAATACGACTTTGGCTTTTGTTCACCTTGAAGACAACGGAGAACGTCATTTTTCTTTTTTACGCGGTGCAGATGTATTGTTAAAAAAAGAGGATATTGAAACAGATTTACTTGATAGCACAAAGATATTCCATTACGGATCAGTTTCGCTTACTAATACGCCGTCGCGTGAAACGGTTCTTGATATGGCGCAATATGCAAAAAAAATAGGGAAAACAGTTTCCTATGATCCCAATTATCGTGAATTATTATGGATTAATGAGTCTGAAGCCATTAAATGGATGAAAAAAGGTCTTGAATATGCCGATTTGGTTAAGATGTCGGAAGAAGAATTAAAACTCATTACAACGTATAATACAGTTGAAGAAGGTGCAAAAAGCATTTTAATTACGTTGGGAGAACGTGGAACATTTTTTATGTCTAAAGAACAGAGTGGGTATGTTGACTCATATAAAGTGAAGTCCGTAGATACAACTGGATGTGGAGATGCGTTTATGGGAGCATTTCTGTTTATGTATAATAGGCGTAAAGATGCACCGCTATCTGAGAAAATCCGATTTGCCAATGCGGCAGGAGCCTTATGCGCGACAAAAAAAGGTGGTATTCCTGCAATGCCGAGTCTAACTGAAATTAATTGGAAAATGAAGAACAAATAAGGAAAAGCAGGAAGTATTGTAGTTTTAAAAAGATAAATGAAATAAGGCAGATAAGAAAAGCTTAGTTATAGTCTAAATATATGAAATTAATTGAAGGTATGTTGTATTTTGATTATAAAGTCAACTTGCTTTATTTGTGAAGTCATGAAATGAAGATCAATATAACTTATACGTGCTGATCTGCGGTTTATAAGAGCGCACAAAAATGAATTTGGAGGAAATTATGACAAAAAGCCTAAAAATATTTGAACAGGTAATTGAAACGATTGACAATGCTGCAAAGATTATGGGGTTAAGCGAAAACGATATTGTCTTTTTGAAACATACGGAAAGAGAATTGACTGTAAACTTGCCGATTACGATGGATGACGGATCAGGTCAAGTTTTCAAAGGCTACAGGGTACAGCATTCAAGTTTACGGGGACCATGCAAAGGCGGTTTGCGATATCACGAGGATGTTACTCTCCAAGAGGTTCAGGCCCTTGCTGCATGGATGACTTTCAAGTGCGCTGTTGTTAATATTCCGTACGGCGGCAGTAAAGGGGGCATAGAGGTTGACCCCTCGAAGTTATCGGATAAAGAGCTTGAAAGATTAACGCGCCGGTATACTGCGGCGATACTGCCGCTGATAGGGCCGGAAAAAGATATACCCGCGCCGGATGTGAATACGAATTCAACTGTTATGGGTTGGATAATGGATACATACAGTACGTTTGCCG
The DNA here is from genome assembly GCA_028711205.1 of Eubacteriales bacterium. Lineage (GTDB taxonomy): Bacteria > Bacillota > Clostridia > Christensenellales > SZUA-584 > JAQTSP01. Next base: position 5,277 of record JAQTSP010000056.1, read on the forward strand.
GATATACTGTGCCTGGTGTTGTAACGGGAAAACCGATTGATATCGGCGGTTCTTTAGGAAGAAACAGTGCGACAGGAAGAGGGGTTATGTTCATGACCCGTGAGATTATGCACCGCCTCGGCAAACCGTTGATTGGGGCTAAAGTCGCTATACAGGGGTTTGGTAAGGTCGGATCGATGGCAGCAATGTTGCTTGAGAATGAAGGAGCAAAGATTGTTGCAGTGAGCGATGTATCCACGGGTATATACAGTGCGGATGGACTGAATGCTGAGGAACTGATCAATTATACATCAGACGGCGGAAGAGCCAGGCTGCTTAAAGATTATGAGAATAAGAAGGCTAAGAAGATTACGAATGAGGAGCTTTTAGAGCTGGATGTTGATATTTTGATACCGGCAGCGACAGAGAATCAACTTACTGAGGACATCGCAGACAAAATCCGTGCAACGGTCATCGTTGAAGGCGCAAACGGCCCGACAACAAATGAAGCTGAAAAGATATTAAAGCGTAAAGGGATAATGCTTGTACCGGATATCCTGGCGAATGCAGGTGGCGTTATTGTGTCGTATTTTGAATGGGTGCAGAATATTCAGTCGTTGATGTGGGACGAAGAAGAGATACACAGAGCACAAGAAAGGATTATGATACGGGCATTCAACGACGTATGGAACTGCTCAAAGGAGAAGGAAGTATCGTTAAGGGAGGGTGCATACATTGTTGCGATTGATCGGCTGTTGAGGGCAAAAAAAATACGCGGGCAGCTCATATAGAAATGATTTTGCAGCAGGCGGGAATTATAGGTGTTCGGGTGTTTGCACATTTTAATTTCCGCTCTGTCTGTAGCAATAAATAATGTTTTTTAAAATAGTCCTTATAAAAAAGATACAAATAATTTGCAATAATAATTAGCATATCTATTATAATATTGAACCTTTGCTGGCGCATGGCCTCTAAAATGTTCCTAAATTTACATTAAGAGGCCAAAGGTTTTTTGGGGGGAATAAAAATACGAGAGAGATTTATAGGAAGCGGTTATTATATGATTGTGGGTGGGTATCGGGATAAATCGGATTCCTGTTCCATTCGTGAACAGCCGGTCAGTATCGCCCCATTTGTCTCCGAGGCTTACTATGGTTGTAAGCTGCCATTTCCGGTACTCCTTCAACAATCGGCATATAGCATCGCTCATAATAAACTTCCTAATACCTGACCTTGTTTTGGTTCTTTCGTTATCATCCTACCATTACCGACATACTGAGAACTTCTCATGATACGCATGGTTCTGGATTCAAAATCTATGTCCTTCCATTCGAGGCCGCATAATTCGCCTCTGTGTAATCCGGTATTAATCGGCTAGTATTGTTCGTTGGGGCTAATTTATCGTTTCTTTCTCTATTTTATCCTGAAACAAGAAATGCAGTTCGAGGCGGCTATTGACATTTAACTTATCGTAAATATTACGACAATGGACTTTAACTGTAGCCGGAGTTATATGCAGCATTTCGGATATCTGCAAATTGGAATATCCTTTTAAGTACAGTTCAACGATTTCGTTTTCACGCGAGGTAAGTTGCGCAGTTGTTACTTGAGAAAATATACATTTAGAATCGGGTTCGCCCGGATAGTATACGGCATTGCCTGTGTCTTTTGGGGATTTTCGTTTTATTGCCGGCAGGATCCTTTGATCGATCGCACGTATAAATGGTGCCATAAGTATGCATACGGCAATCATAGCGAGGGAGGTAAGAGCATAGATGATCGTATAGAGGCTCTGAAACCTGACATAAAGGTAATGGGAAAAAGCAAATGCACCGGATATTGAAAGGCCGAAAACGAAGACAAAACCCATAAACACCCTTTTATCAGGATATGCGTTTGAAATCGATGCCGCAGTAACAAAAAGGAATACATATATTATGTCCGATATTCCGAAAAATACCATATCGAAACCTTCAAATGACTTAAGGCCGCTCTCGGCCGCTACCGATAATATGAAATGGATTATCGCCGTAAAGAGAAAGATATACAGGGAAACAGATACGGGAAGCTTTTTATGCACAAACATCCAGTACGCAGCCAAAGCCATAATAAATCCGCCCGCAAAATACAGGTAGTAATCGGTAGCGTAAGAACCGGTTTCTTTGACGGACAGCGTAAACGCGCAATTCATCCTTTCAAATATTATCAAAGCAAAAAGCGCGAATATACCAGCAAATGCCAATAGAGGAGTCTTTGAACCTTTATTTTTCTTAATATTAATCTTTGTATCGCTGTATTCGTCCTTCTTAATGAATCTGCTGAAATACGCAATAACGGCGAGCACTGCCGCAGCCATGATAATGTACGGCAGTTTTGCTGTGCCGTCTGAGACAAGGACCGCAGCCAGAGAACATACCGGCTTTGCTATAAGAAAAGCGACTATAAACACGACCTGTTCTCTGTTTGTTAAACCGTAGGCATAGATATACAGAAAAGAGGCAGTTAAAAGCGCAGACCCGGTTGAAAGCAGAATGGAAGTAATATATATATAGTTCTGATTAAAAATGATTAAAGCCGTAATACCTGCCGCACAAAGCGGAATCGCTGACCATATTAAGCGATTAATATGCTCTTTTTGCTTCAACAGCAACAGGGAAACAGGAATTAAAACACAGAACAGACCGGAGAAAAGGATAGTGGAAAGTTCGCTGATTTGGTTTTCGAAGCCTATAAGGCCTATTCTGTAACTGAAACGGACACAAAGCATGATCCACAGTACCCAAAGAATAACGAAAATCTGCTTTGCACGGCTTTTATGCTTCATGGTTTTTCACACCTCGCAATCAATTATATTCCATTTGACAGGCCAATTCAATATTTCGGGAAAATACCACCCGGGTGGTATTGATAATTTGCCAGTCTTTGCATACCATTGATAATGAATGTGATTGCGATGATAGTATCAAACAGAAGTATCCAGGTATAACGGAGAGAAAAATCACAATATCTTATTGCTAATAACGATATATATGGACAGGAGGAATAAATATGCGTCGGATGGTCTCAATGTTTGTGGTGGTGATTATCCTTGTTTTTTCTATACCTTCGGTACTGGCCGCCGAGCCCAGAACATCGCTGATGGATATCGCTATAATCACCGAAGAGGCGACCCATTTATTTTCTATAGGCTGGGAAAGGGGCGACCTGAGCGTCACCCTTATAGCGCCCGACGGTACGAGGATACCGCAAGACGATCCTCCCGCGGGAGTAACGGTTGCCACGAGCGACCGTATCATCGTTTTTAGGGTTGAGAATGCACAGCCGGGGCTTTGGAAAGCGGAGCTAAAGGAATACGACAACGGCAAGATTGGGGTTGTTACCCAGATACTAATTAAACCCCTGTTAGTGGAGAACGTTGCCGCCCGGCAGGACGGAGGCGACATCCTGGTGGATTTTGCTCTTTCCGGAGAGAAGAATAAAAGCTGCGATTATGACGTGTATCTGACATTGGACGGAAAGTACCAAAACGGGCGGTTGATTAAAAGCGGTACGTCCGAAACCGGAGAAACGGTAAGCATACGCTGCCCTGGGGACGACGTAAGCAGTTATGATAACTGGTGCGTCTCAGTATATGCAGAATGCATTTCGGGCGGATTCACGGATTTTCATTCTGCTATCTCGGAGCCATTTACATTTTCCAATCCGGATGCGCCCGGACAAGTTAAGGAACTTAAGGCAACGCTGACCGAAGACAGCATCCGCATCGAATGGCAGCCCCCCGACGGCGAGATAACCGGTTATCTCGCGGTTTTATACGGAGAGGACGGAAGCGTTGCGCATTCAGTTTCGCTCGGCGCAGACCAGACCGAGGCATTGCTTCCGCTTTTCGCAGAAGGTATGGTCAAGGCCGCAGTATCGTCAGTGCGAGAACCGGTCTGCGGTCTGCCGTCGTCGGTTTCTGTGAATACCGCCGTTACATTGTCATCAATAATCGGGTTTGATCTCCCCGAAATGCCTGAAGCCGCCGGTGGATATGTCGAACTCGCATATGACACCGGCGGGGCTTCAGTACCTTTGACGATAGATATAGACGGAGAGCAGGACTTGCGAACGCTTTCCGGCGCCGGTATGCTGCGGCTGGCGGTTCATAACGGCACGAACAGGATAACAATAAGCGCCGAGGAAGAAGACGGTATATGGGTATCCCAGAGCAAAAAGTGGATGATCGACCTGATACCGCCTGCGCTGCGTATTTATGAGGACTGGGATGCGATTGTGACGGCGGAGGAAAGCGTGCTGCTTGCAGGGAACGTTGACAACGCTGATGTAACGGTCAACGGCAGCACGGTGCAGGTCGCATCAAACGGCAACTTCAGTCTGGAGGTGCCGCTTGAAATAGGCGTTAATCTGCTCAATATAACCGCTAGAGACGCTTCGGGCAACACGACCGTATACGAGGCCCGCGTGACAAGGAAGGACGATACGCCGTTTCCATGGTGGCTGGCCGGCGGACTTCTTGCCGCGGCGATTGCTATAACGGTCTATGCGCTATTGAAAAAAGGAGGGCTCGGGCATGAACGTCGTGTTTGATCTGTTTTTAAAATCACCGGTGATACAGGTTTCCTTAGCGGTATTTATTGCAACGATCGGCTTGTTCATTACGGCGGCGGTCCAGCACAGGCTCAGGAAACTGACGGCTATTGTGCTGGCGGCTGTCATGCTGGCCAGCGTTTCCGCCGGAGCGATCGACGGGACCATACAGTATTTTGAAAAAACGAGCCGGACGCAAATGGCGCAGATGGAAAAAGATGCGCTGGCCAAGCTGGCTGCAGGAGACGCGGGGGAAGCATACAAACAGGCTGTAGATTCAATCATTGCGCAGCCCGACCGTCCCGGGGCGTGGCTCATAGCCGCGCGGGCGGCGCTGCTTGCGGGTGACCTTTCGGCCGCCGATCATTACTATGGACAGCTGCAAGGCCTGTCCGACGCCGATCTGGAAGATTGGAATATGACGGATGACGCGGACGAGATAAACGAATGGACAAATCTCTCGCAATTGTCAAAGAGCGAGCAAAGGGATGCGGCGGGCGAGTTTTCCGAAACAGTACGGGAAAATATTGATGAACAGATAGGCATTCTTCCCGACGTGCAGGAAGAGGCCGACAATTATGGTTCCCTGCTTGAGATGGAAGAGTTGCTTTACAATGCGCAGGAATCCGGCGACAACACGATAGACATTGACGAATTGAATGCACAGTTGGAAGACCTTATGGATGAGCCCGGAGGGGAAGACGCGAGGGACATACTCATCGACTCCCTGGTCTGGCAGGAAGAATGGGATTCGCTACTGGAATGGCTGTTCGATGACGGGACAGAGGGGCTTATAGATATCGCTGAACTCGTTCTGGAAGGAACATTGCCCGAGGGAGAACTGGCCGACGCGCTTTCTGCGGATTCAGACAGCGACGCGGTTCAGGAACTGGCTGATGCGCTCTGGAATTTGCAAAACAGCGCCGGAGAAGACCGCGCGCGCCTTTACCTCAGGCTGAGCGAGCTGTACGTACAGCTGCTGGGCGATCCCGATCGGGCGCTGGAGATTATTATGCAGGCGCTGAACATGGGAATAGACCAGTTTGGGGGAGATCCAACTATTTTAAGGGAGCTTGTTAGTCTGCGCCTCCTGCTTGAAACATTGAGCGAAGGGCAGGCGGAAGATATTGTTACGGAATGGCTGGGCGGAGAGGCT
>JAQTSP010000056.1:11011-12078 GCA_028711205.1 Eubacteriales bacterium
ATGATGATGGCGTAAGCGGCAAGACGGACTCTTCAACCGAGCCTCCGGCGGAGACTCCGGAACCTACGGAGGAACCCAAGCCTAAAGAGCTGTCAGGCGAAGAGATACGTACCGATTTAATTCCTTTTTACAACATATGCGCGCCCGAGATGATTGAGAGGGGACGTATCCGGTTCTACGTTACCATGGCGGAAGGAAGCGGCGGCTTTCCGGGAGGGGAAGTGGAAGCTTCGGACTTTGCTTTCCGCACCGATGTTGGATTCCAGCAGGAACTTAGCGTGAGTTCAATAACGCAGGTAAGCGAAGTCGAAAGGTATACGATGCTGCTGATAGATATTCGCCCCGGTATGACCGGCGAGCAGATCGATCTCGCGCAGGAAGCGGCGATGGAATACGTACGTACAATGGATGAAAACGAGAACGTACTCGTCTACAAGGGCGGCATACCGTCCAATTATTTAACCGTCACCAGCCCTGCCGATAAAATAGAGCTGTTTGGGAATATGGAAATGGAAACGTACCTTTTCAGCAGCGATAAAGCGCAGCTTGAAGAGTTCATCATGGCTGATTACAACGGCGATATGTTCGACGGCGCCGATATCTATCAGATGGTATCATGGGCGTTAAACCAGATGACGGCCATAAGCGTTGATGGTGTTAGCGGCGAATGGGAAAGCTTCCCATTAAAGTCGGCGACGCCAAGGTTCGGCCAGGTGATTGTGTTCACGAGCGGCGACGCAGACCACCAGATGGGCTCAGGCATCGGCGGCGACAAAACAGTCGACTATATAAGAGGCGCGGCCATCGCGGCGAACGCTGCCGTCCATATTGTGGCTATAAATCCTTTGTACGATGCAATTGATCTTGAAGAGGTGGCCGAAGCCGGACGCGGCTCATATATAGACCCCATGACTGACAGCCTTACGGCATTCTATAATTTCGTACGCAAGAGGGAGGTAAAGGTATTTCTTGCGGACTGCGCGATACCGGAAGACCCGGTGAACGATTTCTTTGAGCTTTGGGCCTTGCATACGCCTACGGGCGTTATGGCCGGTTTTAAAAGGAAC
>JAQTSP010000057.1 GCA_028711205.1 Eubacteriales bacterium
GCCCGAAAAGCAGTACCGGCTGCTGTGCTTTGCCTTTTGTTCATCAGATGGAGATCTGCGCGCCAGTTCACGCTGTGCCTTTTCAAACAGCTCGCGGCTGATGATCGGTTTGTGATGATCGCGAATGACCACATATTCTTCCTCCCCGTGATTGTATTTCTTCTCATGGCTCAAATAGTTGGGTGTATAGGTTTTTTTCTGTACAAGATCACCGCAATATTTTTCGTTGCGCAATACGCGTAGAATCATCGTGTTCGACCATTTCTTCATATAAGTGGCGGTTGGTATCCCGGCTTCGCGCAGCTCACGCGCAATCACATGCGTTCCTTTGTCCTCGTTTACAAACTTATGGAATATCAGCCGAACCACCCATGCACCCTCCTCGTTGATTATTAGTCTGCCCTTTCGCACATTATAACCCAGCATATCCCGCCCGAACACAACGCCCTGTTCCATGCGGCGCCTTTGCCCCCATTTCACGCGATCAGACGTTTTGCGGCTTTCCTCCTGCGCGATCGAAGACATAATCGTGAGCCGCAGTTCGGCATCCGCGTCCAGCGTGTTGATGTTGTCATTCATGAAAATTACACCGATACCCAGTTCTTTGAGTTTGCGCGTATAAAAAATACTGTCCAGTGTATTGCGGGCGAAACGGCTGATTTCCTTCGTAAGCAGCAAATCAAATTTGTGGTTTTGGGCGTCGGCAACCATCCGGTTAAAGGCATGCCGTTTTTTTGTGCTTGTACCTGTAATGCCTTCATCTACGTAGATTTGGGTCAACTCCCATATCGGATTGCGCTCAATATATTCGTTGAAATATTTTTTTTGGCTTTCCAATGAGTTGATCTGATCATCATTATCTGTCGACACACGGCAATAAGCCGCAACCCGCTTCATATTCTCACCTCACATGGGTTTTGTCCATATCGGTTATACATCATCTTTTTTGATACGTCCAATGTCTGCAGTCATGATCCCTTTATGTTCTCCTATGCAGCGGTCAAACTGCCATCTTGTAATTTTTTTGTCCTCTAAAAGAGACAGCAAAATGGCAGTTTGAAAATTTTTATTTAAATCCTGATTTTTTTCCAGGTCTGTACCCGAATGGCCTCTTTCCAGCTCGACCATATAAAGCCGCCTTTTTTTCAAAAGAGCTCACCCCTTTTTATGCAATATATTAAAAAAGAACGTCAATATATACCGGATCGCGGGGCAAGGCGCTGATTATTTAGGCCTATCTCAAATTATTTTTTATAAAACACATCAGGACAGATTAAAATATGCAAAAAGAAGTTGAAATACTCATTAGCCAGGGTCGGGCAATCGCCCCATCCGCAAACATGGACCGTCTATTCATTAAACGCAAGGCCTGCGTTCGAGTGCAGCAGGTACACAAACAACAACCAATCCAAAGATCTTCTTCGTGGGGAAATACTTCGGGTTGGTTGTTACGTTAATCCAATGCTTAGAACAATTGATATTTGTTTATCTTTGTACTCTGCCGGTACCGTCGCCTTTCATGAGCTTTGTTACATCATCGAGTGTAACGCGGTTGAAATCGCCTATGATGGAATGCTTGAGGCAGCTGGCGGCCACCGCAAATTCCAGTGCAGTCTGCTTGTCATCATATGTATTCAATCCGTATATCAAGCCGCCCGCGAAAGCGTCACCACCACCCACGCGGTCCACTATATCGGAAATCATGTATCGTTTTGATTCATAAAAACGCTTTCCGTCATTGAGACAGGCCGCCCAGCCATTGCTGTCGGCGGACTGAGACTCACGTAGCGTAATAGCGATCATCTGCATATCAGGATAGTCGGAAAGTACTTTGTCACCCAAAGTCCGGAATCTGGCACGATCCAGTTGCCCGGATTTCACATCGACGTCGATGGCAATGCCAAGCGATTTCTGGACATCTTCCTCATTGGCTACGGCAACGTCTACATATTTCGCAAGCTCCCGCATCACATCGGGGGCCTTTCGACCATACTTCCATAGATTTTTTCGATAGTTCAGGTCACAGGACACCGTGATCCCATGTGCCTTCGCAGCCTTCACGCTCTCCAGCGAAAGCTCCATCGCGCTCTCACTTATCGCAGGCGTTATCCCCGTGATATGGAACCAGTCCACGTCCGACAGCGCCACCTCCCAGTCAATATCCCCTGGTTTTGCCAGCGCTATAGCCGAGTACGCCCTGTCATATACCACCTTGCTGGGCAACTGGTTGGCTCCGCCCTCTAGAAAATAGAGTCCCATGCGCCCTTCGCTGCGCTGTATTTTGCGCGTGTCCACACCGAAGCGCCTTAACTCCTTCATGCACTCATCGCCCAGCACATTGTTGGGCAATACCGTCAGATACTGGGCATCCAAGCCGTAGTTCGCCAAGCTTACCGCCACATTGGCTTCGCCCCCACCGAAGGTTGCCTCCAGCATCGGGCTTTGAAAAAACCGCTCCTGCGCCGGCGCTTTGAGCCGCAACATGATCTCACCGAACGTCAATACTCTCATAATCTTTTACCTCATTTCTGCAAAAGATGCACTGCAAACCCGCCGAACTGGACTTTAAGGTATATCGCTATAAGCCTGTCCGCTTTGTACTTCGCGGTATCCTCATCCACCGCAAAACCCTTTTTCTCAAGATATGCCGCCGCGCGCCGGATATCATTAGTCCGTATCGCCATATGCCCATTATCCCCCAAATACATACTCTTCATCACTTCTATCCCGCTTCCCGCGAAGTTAGAGCTTGTTCCCGTTTTTGCCTCAAACCCAAATGCTTTCCCGAGCGCCTCCGTTACCGCCATGGAAGTTTCTCCGTTCGCCGTGTTCACGCCTATATGCGCCACCTCAAATCCAAGCGCGTTTTTCACGGCTTCCTTGCACAGCGCCGTGACCTTCTCAAAATTTCCCTCACTAATATCCGCCTTCGGGCATATCCAACTGCCGCCCACCGCATGTACGAAAGGCGACGCCGCAAACTCGCCTATGTTCCCGCTGTTCACCCCGCCTGTGGGTATGAACTTCACGTCACCAAACGGACCCGCCAGCGCTTTGAGCGCCGACAGCCCACCGTACACGTTGGCGGGGAAAAACTTCAATACCTTGCATCCCAGTGACGTTGCTTCCATGATCTCTGTAGGCGTCACGCACCCCGGCGTAACCGCTACGCCGTTGTCAACACACCATTTCACCATCTCCGCATTGAACCCCGGCGATACAATGAACTTTGCCCCTGCCTCAACGCATGTCTTGCTCTGCTCCAACGTCAGTACCGTGCCCGCACCTACCAATATCTGCGGCCGCTCCGCCGATACCGCTCGTATAGCATCCAGCCCTGCACTCGTCCGCAGCGTCACTTCCATTACGTCTATGCCGCCCGCCAGCAGCGCGTCCGCTGTCGCCACCGCATATTTTACGTCCTCTATCACAACTACCGGCACGATGCCGCAGTTTCCCATTCTTTCCAGTGCATTCATGATTTTTACCTCCTATGCTTACTTGAGTGTATTGACCGGATACACCGGCGGTTCGCCGCATAGCGCGCGTACAATGTTCTGCGCCGATTTAGTCTTGAGCTCCACCACAGCCTCCGCCGTGTTGTACGCCGTGTGATCGGTGAGCACCACGTTTTCCAGCATAAGGTATTCTGAATCCGCCTTGAGCGGCTCATGGTTATGCGTATCCAATCCGGCGAACGCTATACCGCCGTTTTTCAGCGCGGCTATAAGCGCAGTGTCTTCCACCAGCGGACCGCGGGCGCTATTGATCAGTATCGCCGAAGGCTTCATAATCGCAAGCGTTTTTTGGTTGATTATGCCGCGCGTTTCGATGGTCACAGGCATATGCAGCGACACGATATCCGCTTCGCGCAGCACGGTTTCCAGTTCCGCCTTTTCAGCGCCGCAGGCCGCTATTGCCTCGGCCGGAACATAGGGGTCGTACACCAGTATCTTCCCGAATCCAAAGCCTGACACCTTGCCGATAAGTACCCTGGCGATGCGCCCTGCTCCCAGCACACCCAGTGTTTTGCCCTTGAGCCTTACACTGGCGGCAGACTGAATGTTCCATTGGCCTTGTCTTATCAGCCTATCACGCAGTGCCGTTTGACGCAAGCAGGAAAACAGTAGCGCCAGTGCATGATCAGAAACATCCTCGGCGCAGTAATCGGGTACGTTGGTTAGCTGTATCCCCTTTTCTGTACAGGCATCAACGTCAACGTTATCATACCCTACGCCGTAACGGCTGATCACCTTGCAGCGTTCGAGGTCTTCCACCACGCTGCGCGGCATGGGCGCCATGTTGAGCAGTATGCCGTCCGCATCGTGACAGGCCACGAGTACTTCATCGGGGGTATGACAGTTGCATATCGTGAGAAGCGCGCCGATCTCGGCGAGTATAGCGCGTTCGATTTCATAATCGACATGCCTGTCGTCCGTCATCACAACATTATATTTCATAAATATACTCCTTATTTGACCATATAACCGCCGTCAACGGGTATTATCGCGCCGTTGAGATAATCAGATGCCTGAGATGCCAGGAAGATGGCCACGCCTTTGACATCCTCGGATGTACCCCAGCGGCCGGCGGGTATGCGCGCAAGTATTTCAGCGTTGCGCCCCTCGTCATTTATTAGGTTAACATTCATTTGGGTATCCATATAACCCGGTGCTATGGCGTTGACGTTTATGCCGTATCTGGCCCATTCGTTGCAGAACGCCTTGGTCAACTGCGCCACGCCGCCCTTACTTGCAGAATACGCGGGAACAGTATATCCGCCAAAGAAGCTAAGCATGGATGCGATATTAATTATCTTGCCGCCCTTGCTCCGCTTTATCATCTCCCGAGCTGCCAGTTGGCTCATCAAAAACGGCACCGTCAGATTTATATTGATTACCGCATTCCAATCCTCCAGCGGAAACTCCTCACTCTTATGCCGCCGCTGTATACCGGCCACATTGAACAAAGCGTCCACCTCGCCGCCCAGCGCCGCCAGCGCTTCATTAAAGCAGGTCTTAAGTCCCTCCGGCGTACCCAAATCACCCTTCACGGCATGCACCCTGAACCCCCGCGCCGCAAATGCGTCACACACAGTGTAAATCCTGTCAGAGACGTCGATAAGCGCTACCTCCGCACCGGCGTCCATGAGCGCCTCGGCCATGCCACTACCCAGATCACCACTGCCGCCAGTGAGCATCATCTTTTTATTTGTGATATCGAAAAAATTATGCATAATACTGTACTTCCTTTCTTACCATTCAAAATCGCTCGGATCCATCAAATTTACACAGCTTATGATATTGCGACAAGATAAAAGCGAGACGAAGGCCTTCTAGTTCCCAACTTTGCCTAACTCGGCGCATGTGAGAATTCGGACGAAGTCAACACTGCTCGTCAGCGAAATATATACTGTTATGATCGAGACGCTAAGTATTAACCATAACTATGGCAGGCTCCAAAGTTTATACGGCAATGCATTCATTGTGTAATATCGGCAGCCATGAAAACACCCTAACAAACATACTATAGGATGGTACTTATGAAGTCAATAAGTACATGGTAATGCATAGCCGAATGTTGACGTTGATTACATAATCGTTCTTCAACAGCCTGTTCGCCGAATATCAGCGGGTTATACCAACTTAAAAAACACTGCATAGCACTGGCGCGCAATATCGTCGAAGATACAACCAAGCGCGGCACCGGGGTATAAATCAGGAACGGTTACGTTACCTCCTAATCTGTTACTGTAGCTGAGATTATATACAACCGCAGGAGGCTCTGATACGAGTGCTATTTGTATAGCATGTTTTATTTCCCTTCCAGCACACTTTTTATATAATTTGACAATTCTCCTTCTTTGCAGTTTGCAAAGAACAATTTGTGAAACGTCTTTTCCGCTATAGCACCCTTTAAAAAATCCTGATCGATGTTTTTGACGATACTCAACATATCGTTGTGAGTTACCGACTTGACCTTATCCAGTATGTTTTTATTGCTTTTTTCTGCCAACGCCCATTCTTCGGGATAACCGCTTCCGAATTCGGCCGAAAGCAGGCGTTCAAAAACATATTCCATATTTAGCTCGGAACCCCAGCCAAATCCCTTTGCAAACGGCATTGAAATCGCATTACAGTCATTAACCCGCGCGGCGAGCGTAGCGTCACAAGGATCTATAACTAATCCGCATGTTACATTCGGGAAAGCGTTACAGGCAATCATTGCGCCTTCGCCCGTGCCGCAGCCGGTAATAATCAAGTCAGCAGCTTTGGCATTGAGCAGTATAGCGACCAACAGCCCTGCCTGAACATATGTCCGCTCACAGGAGTCTTCTGCCGAGTAACGTCCGTAGTTAAACACCGTATGCCCCATTGGTTTAGCCACTTTCTTCAATGTTGCAAAGATTTGGCTGTTTTTTGTTGCCTGGCTATTTTCATTGACCAATGCTATTCTCATTTCGCGACTTCACTTCCCACCTTGTTGATTTGATATTAAGCGCCTTTGCTGTGTCATGTTTGCAAATAAAGCAATGAATCAGCCTTTGTATTTATCAAGGGTATCTTTTTTTATCATTTTGATCGCACTCTGAAAATTAAACATATCGCTACCCATTATAACCATATTAACGCCCTTATTGATAAGGCTTACGGCGTTTTCATACGTAGGCGGCACCGCGGGCGCCATAACGCTAATGCCTTTTGGCGCCGACTTGGATACGATAAGCTTCATCACTTCGTCAACCGAGCTGTCTTTCATGTTGTATCCGGAAGGCGCATTGGTGGACATGGAGTAATCCGCAGGCCCAAAGTTTATGGCGTCAATGCCTGGAACGTTCATCAGCGCATCAATGTTATCAATAAATTCAAAGTCTTCGGCCATAGGTATTACCAGTTCGGTATCGTTTGCTGCCGCAACGTATTCGGAGCCGCTGGGGCCCATACCGTATTGCGCCGCCCGAACCGTAGTATCGAACCCGCGGCGGCCTACAGGCGGGAATTTGGCAGCGCGTACACAAAGCTGCATATCCTCGAGAGTCCTGACATGCGGCACGATAACGCCTTCCGCTCCCATTTCCAACGCCTTGCGGATTTCAATCATTCCGGGCTCCGTAACACGGACCAACGGGCTTACCCCCGCAATGCGGGCTGCAATAATCGCTTCCTTCAGGGCTGTTACTTCCCAGGGACAATGTTCGGCATCAATAAATGCAAAGTCAAAGCCGGCATATCCAAGCGATTCGATCAGCTGAGGGCAATTGGAATATATGGTCATGCCAAAAACCGGCCGTTTGCGCATGGTTTCTTTCAGATGGTTTTCAAACAATTTGTTTTTCATAATATTCTCCAATCTTTCTTTTATGTTCTCGAAAAGGTCTGATGATTTCCGAGACAAAATGTTATTCGCGCGCTGACATCACAGCGATTAGTCAAATATATGTAAGCGCTTCCATGTGGACTCGATTATGATTATATTGCTTGTTGCCGCACGTGTCAACTAGCAAAATCATTTTTTATCATTTAAATTACGTGGTTCTTCATTTATACATCATTTGGCAATTGATAATGCCCATGTTTAGGGTAATTTTTGCATGTGACGGGATAAACGTACCGGATGTAGCATTTCATTTTTTGAATTTTTATATTGACACCATCTTCAAACTGGCGTATAAAATAAATACTGAAAGATGTAAAAAGCGTTTACATGCGTTACGCAAAAAGTAGATATGAACTGCTATTTGCGCGAAATGCCGTCGCCAAGACCTGTCAAAGTATCTTCGCACAGAAACTTTCACATAAATATCTTTCAATTATCGGTCGGTTTGGGGGTATTGCTATGTTGGTCAAAAAGGAAAATTTATTTCTTTACGGAGTCGAAATCTTCGAAAAAGCTGGTGTGCCAAGCACAGAGGCAAAAGTCGTAATGGAAGAATTGGTGAAGTCAAATCTATATGGCGTTGATTCGCACGGTGTAATAAGAATACCTCAATATTTAGAAGAAATCGAAAATGGGGCGATCGTTCCAGGCGCGCCGATAGAGGTCATTAGGGAAACGCCTTCTACCGCAATCATTGATGGGAACCACAATTTCGGTCAGCTTGTTGGCAAAAAAATGGTGGCCGTTATTTCAGAAAAAGCAATAAATAGTAACGTGGCATGCGGCATATGCCTGCATTCATATCATGTAGGCAGGCTGGGCGCCTGGACGGAATATCTTGCAGAGCAGGGCTTATTGGCCTTTGCGGCTACCGCTGCGTATCATAGCGGACCTATGGCACCCTGGGGCGCTTCGGAAGGGCGCTTGGGAACGAATCCAATTTCGTTTGCTGCACCGCGGAAAAATGCACGTCCGATACTCATGGATTTTGCTACAACTGTTGTTGCGGAAGGCAAAATCAGAAATTATGCGCAGCAAAACAAATCTGTTCCCGAGGGCTGGATACGTGACGGCTATGGGCGGGACACGACCAATCCGATGGATTTTTATAACGAGCCGCGCGGAACGATACTCCCTATCGGTGGAAAAACAGGCGGCGTTAAGGGATCCGCGTTAGGCATTATGGCAGATATCTTTTCTATAGCCCTGGCCAACACCGATTATTGGACATGCTTGAAAAAAGACGAGCTTCCTGAAGCGGAAAATGGGCTGTTCCTTTTTGCAGTAAATCCCGATGCCTTTTTTGGAGTGGAAGCGTTCACCGAGCAGTGTGCAAATCACGGCGCTTATATCAAGAGTGCAAAACCCGCACCGGGCGTCAAGGAGGTTTTGCTTCCCGGAGAATTCGAGTATAACAATGAAAAGCAGCGGCTGGAAAATGGTATTGAAATCCCCGATGCGACCTGGAACGGACTTGTCAAAATCGCACAGTCTCTAAACTGTGAATGGTCCGCATCGTTGGAAAGAACGACGTCGGATAATCATTTTTTAAGATATTAACGCGTGAATATGACAGATCAGCGCAGCACAATTTTGGTCAATCAGGCAGGCAGCTGTATATATGTGTTTGCGTATAATACACACTCAATTAATAAATTAGTGGCGAAACTTTAATAATAACTTACAGTATGATAGAATACTCATATTAGTAATTAATAATGGAGATTGCAGCATGAAAAGAAAAACAATTTACGACGTTGCCGACGAAGCCGGCGTAAGTATAGCAACTGTATCCCGTGTCATCAGTGGCAAAGGCTATGTCAGCGAAAAAACCCGCCAAAAAGTGGAAGTAGCTAGCGAAAACTATCGTCCTACTGCCTCTGCTCGTGAAATCCAGACTAAAAAGTCAAAAACCATAGGTATTATCATCAACCATACGCCCGAATACTTTTTTCTTAACGCTACTTATACCAATGCGATGGTCGCTGTTTGTGTTGTTGCAAAGGAAAAAGGATATCGCCTGCTGCTCGATATCAGTGATGAAGATAAAAAAATCTGCGATCTCTATTATGAGCGCAAGGTAGACGGTTTTGTTCTGATGGGCGTTAAGAAAAGCAGCGGCTTAATTGCGGAGATGGTCAAAAATGATATTCCTTTTGTGCTGATAGGCAACTATATCGGCGATCAGATGAATGTTAGTCAGGTCGATATTAACGATAATATGGCAATATACAACGCTACGAATTACCTGATTGGCCTGGGGCATAAAAAGATAGGAATCATTACCGGGTCCCTGGAATATGCTTCCTGTTCCGACAGGCTGCAGGGTTATAAACGAGCACTCCTTGACGCGGAAATTGAAATCAAGGACGAATATATTCAGATCTGCGATAATCTTACAGACCTTAAGGCCGAGCATCTTGCGAAAAACCTGCTCTATATAAGCAATCCGGTAACGGCAATCGTGGCATTTAACGACATGGTGGCCCTTGCGATCTATAAGGCTGCGAAGGATTGCGGCGTTCATATCCCGCAGCAGCTCTCTGTTATCGGTTTTGACGATACACAAATGGCCAGCTATGTTACGCCCGCACTAACAAGCATCTGGCAGCCCAGTTATGAAAAAGGGAAACAAGCCATGCGCCTTTTACTAAAAAGCCTTGAAGAGGGCGTTATGCCAACCGACTCTATAGAATTGAACTGTATCACCATGTACCGGGATTCCTGTGCCCCGTCTGTACAGGATTTGTAAAGAAAAACGAACTTTCTGCAAACGCGAAAAAGTCCGTTCCGAACTTATACAATGGATCGGGCTTTTATTCGGCGCACAGCTTATAAATTTCCCCCTGCGCCATCAACATGTATTTTTGCTCCGGCAAGCGCTCTTTGATGATTTTAATGAATAATCCCGGATTCCCGCCATGCTCCGCAAAGCACCAGTAGTGGCTCGGTATTGCTAGATTTGGGCGTATTACGCTGCAAAGCGTTACCATCTCATCCTCATTCAAATTGCCGAAAGCACCGTTAATTGGCGCAACCATCACATTAAAAGGCCCCAGTTTTAACAACTTTTCCGCTTCATCAGTACGCAGGCGGGTGTCGCCAGCGAAGTACAGCTTCTTTCCATCGACTGATATAATCAACCCTACCGCATCCGGCGCAGCCTTTCCATGGTCGCAAAATACACATGTAATCTGCGCATCACCGGCAGCATAGGTTCTCCCTCGTTCAATATAGGTGACGGCATCCTGACGAATACCAAGCCGCTCAACTTCAGCAGCGCAATTTTTGGAAGCGAAAAGCTTCGTTCGTCCGTTTGCCATTATCCCCGGCATAGCATCGACGTCGAAGTGGTCGTAATGCGCATGGGATGCTACCACATAATCCAATGCAGTCTCCTCTGGCTTTAAAATGCATGGCATCAAGCGTTTAAAGCCGTCGTATCGCTCCAAACAATTTGACAGGTAAAGATCGATTCCGATCAGACTCCCGGAAGCACTCTTGATAATATAACCGGCTTGGCCGAGATAGATAAGATATGTCACACCTTTACGCAATACCTGTATTTCTTTCGCAAGTGAAGGCTCACAACAACTTTCTTGAACATTTTCGCAGGCAGCCACTATCCCGGCCGGTTCCGTGTTTTCAGAAATAATATTATTATCAGCCGATACAACGTTCCCTGCACTGTCGGTGGTTTCGATATTGGTTTTACAAAGCTTCCATATGGATTTTGCTTTTCCAAAAATCGTATCCTGGTATTTACTTGTTCCTGGTATGGCAATACTATTCATATTCTTCCCTCCCGGCACAATTTTTTAAAGATTGCTTCGTCCCAAATTCATGTATTGTCTCTTTTGTACCTGCATAAATCCGTCGATACCCATATACGTTTACGATTGTCATGAACAATATATCATAAAAATTAATCCAAATGGTACATTATCCACATACCAAACATCGCGCTCAAATTTCTGTTCCAACGAAATCTCCATTTACCTGCGCCCAACCGGAAATGCCGGGACGGGTATCATGATGATGCCTTTGCTCCGATGCATAGAGCGACAAATATTACGCAATTTTATGTAAACGCTTTTAATGTCTTTCAGTATTTATTTATAAGCCACTTTGCCGATGCTGTCAATATAAAAATTAAAAAAAGAGGCTTCATCCAGTACATTGCTTGCCATCTGCAAAAATTGCCCAAAATATGGGCAAAAACGCCTGTCAAATGATGAATAAACAAACATAAAGTTTAAAAAAATTTGGTTTTGCATAATAAAAAATGATATTGCTAGTTGACATGCGCAAAAACAAGCACTATAATCATAATCGAGCCTACATGGAAGCGCTTACACATTTTTGACTAAATGCTGGATAGGCCATATTGTCAATGTGATGTAAAACTAATGTATGTTGTTCATGATTGGCTACGGGATATCTTAGTGCGCAAGACGCGCCGTACATTTTTCAAACATAATAGGTACAAACTACGATCCGTTTCCTGGCAACCGATAATCGGCTGCTAATATATAATTCGGGCGCACAGCGCCCGATAAAATAATAAAGGAGGACATATCAAATTATGAAGAAACTATTAGCTCTCGTTATGGTACTTGCAATGGCCGTTATGGTCGTGGCATGCTCTGCTCCGGCAGAGACTGC
>JAQTSP010000253.1 GCA_028711205.1 Eubacteriales bacterium
GATGTTATAGCGCCCGAATATCAGCTTCGCGGCTTCTTTCAATATACCAAGACAGATCATAACGTCGATCAGTATCAGCATGCTGTATAATACATCAAGGTCAAACACCGGTATGATCGTTTCACCGCCCGTGAATACATAGGCCCCGATCACCCACGGCGCCGCGTTGAATATGATCAAAGCGATCACATGGAATATGATACCGACGATGGGCTCGCCTTTTTTGATCGTTTCTTTGCCGGCGGGCACGGGCGGCAGATCGCCCGGGTTCCATTCCCATTCCTTTTTCATTGCGTCTTTCTTGGCGTACCTCTCGATCAGCGCAAAAACGATCGTGATCCACGCGAACGCCTGCACCAGCGCACTCAGTACGGACATGAAAAACTGGCCGATTGCCTCAAACGCGTTTTGTGGCGGCGTCACGACATAACCGATGATCAGCGCCAGCGCGATACCGAATGCCGCCGCGGCAAGCACGATCTTAAGCACAAACGTATAGAGTCCAAAGCTCTCCGGCCCGATCAAATACCGCTTTTCTCCCCTGTACTTGGCCGCAAGTTCGGACGGACGGCCGAGCTCTCTCAGCACCGCCTCGACATCGTTAATTGCCGGCGCCACTCCGCCCGTCCGGTCCGCAAGCATGTCGTCGATCAGCGTCCGAAGCTCCTTCTCGATGTCGTCCCTCTGCGCGGGCTTTAAGCGTCTTGTCACGTCATAGACGTACCGGTCAATGATATCCGCCGCGTGTTTCTGGTTCTTATCCATATCATTACTCCCCTTTTATCATACTGTTGATATTGTCCGCCATATCGTCCCATTCGCCGCAAAGCAGGCGATAAACGTTCTGGCCGGTATCGGTCAGCACATAATACTTGCGCGGTTTGCTGCCCGACGTCTCCCATTCGCTTGCAAGCAGTTCCTGCTTCTCGAGCCGCCGGAGCAGCGGATACAGCGTGCCCGGCTCAATGTGCATGCCTCTTTTCTCAAGCGTCTCGACAAGCGCGTATCCGTATTTCGGGCTCATAAGCTGGCTAAGGACGCAAAGTATGATCGTTCCGCGCCGCAATTCAAGCACAAGGTTGCTGACGATTTCTTGAATATCGCTCAATTTCTTCACCTCAAACGCATTATACTATATATCACACACTATTGTCAATTATTTATTATTATAAAATTATTTTTATTGTATATTGGCACTGTTATAAAATAGCATAAGCCCCGCGGTATCGCAGAGGCTTATGCTAAACGGCTAAAACCATTAATATATCGTCTACACTTATCGATCTTTTGGAACGTCGCACACGGTGCATTCTCCCGCTTCGGGTATGAATCGTTCTCTGCCAGTCGCAGCCTTCCCAACGATGATTCGGTATATCCCTTTCTTTTTCCGGGTACAGATATCGAATTGATAGAACCCAAGACAGTCGGTCACGGTATGGGCAACGCCAATAAGCATCGTCTTGCCCGATTCGCACACCTCTCTGACCAGTTTGACAAGCGCACCTTCTACCGGCATACCGTCACAGTCCTTGACTTGTCCCCAGACACGCACACATCTTTCCTTTTTGACCAATACATCCGCGTGTATCTCGCAGTCGTCCTTTTTTGCCTCGATCACCACTGTATTTCCCCGAACAAACTCACATTCATCCTTTTCGCATTCACATTTTTCGTCGATCGTGGTCATATTTTTCTCCTTTTAATTCATTGGATATACAATACAATATGCATATATATAGTTTTTGTGATAATCAAAAAGGGCACTAAGCGGATTTTTTCAGTGCCCTTGCCTTGCGCCGTTATATTTTTTGCTATTTTCGTTTTTCGACGGCCTCAAAAAACTTTTCCAAATTCTCCGGCAGCGTATACGGCTTTTCTTTATCACTGGCGGGTGTTTGTCCGTACACCGCCTTGAGAATTGCGTCCACAATCAGTGCTTTTGGCGGCACGGTATATTCCCTGCCCTGATACGTCCACACCCGGCAGTCCACATCTTCACCGCACAGGTCGCCGCAGCACTCACACTGTGTTTCTTTGACGTCCGTGTCGATATCCTGTCCGTTCACGCGTATCGTCGGCGAGCTGATCAGCCGGCATTCTATCGCTTTTTGACGCGTATCGACCAGCGTTTTGCGAACAGTCACGTCGAACCCCGCATTTTTCAGCACCTGACCGACATCCGCGACCGCCTCTGTCAATGCGTCTCCGGTACCCTTGCACCGGCCGCAGATATCAAGATCAAGGTACAGAAAATCGATCACGACCTGACGCGATGTCTCACAGCATCCGCTGCCGCAGCAGCCGCTTTCACAATCCATATTGTTTACCTTCTTTCATGCATTTTGGCTAAGCCCTCTCGTCGGCGATCATCTGCATGATCTCCTTTGCTTTGGGCACCCGGCCCATCGCTTTGACCTTACCGTCAATCATCAGCGCGGGCGTGCTCATGATACCCGCCCCCACGATCTCGCCCATATCGGTCACATAAATCACATCCGCGTCTATTTTCAGTTCCGCGACGGCGGCCTTAACCGACTCAAGCAGTTTCTTGCACGACGCGCACCCGCCGCCCAATACCTTGATTTCCATATCACAGTCTCCTTTCAATTACCGGCCCTGGCGGTCTTTGCCGCAATCACAGTCATTGCCGCATCCGCAATCTCCGCCGCTGTCACCGCAGCAGCCGCCGCCATCCCCGCAGCAGCCGCCGCAGCCGCACAAAGCAGCCTCTTGCCTGTCTCCGAAATAACCGATCGCGTGGCTTGGG
Organism: Eubacteriales bacterium; assembly: GCA_028711205.1. Taxonomy (GTDB): domain Bacteria; phylum Bacillota; class Clostridia; order Christensenellales; family SZUA-584; genus JAQTSP01. The sequence continues at coordinate 2,768 of JAQTSP010000253.1, forward strand.
CACAGGTCTCCGCAGCCTGTACATCCCTCGACACATCCATCCGGGAACACCACCACCGGCCTTGGGGCTTTCTGTTCATCGTACACCCCGTGCATACAGTTGCCGATGCAAAGCCCGCACTCGGTACATATTTCGTTATTGATAACCGGATACCACGTTTTTGACATTAGTTTTCCTCCCTTATCAATTCATGTATCGTGTCTTTTAACTCGACCACTCTTTTTTCAATCAGCCGTG
>JAQTSP010000058.1 GCA_028711205.1 Eubacteriales bacterium
GCGATATACATTCCGGGGTTCATCGGCGCGGCGAATATGCTGTATATCGTAGTGGAAGCGAGTATTATCGGTATACTCGCAATCGGGATGACGTTTCTGCTGCTTATCGGCTTATTCGATATGTCCACGGGTATGCAGGTTTCGCTGTGCGCACTGGTTTCAGTACTGACGATAAATCTGGGAATACTGCCCTGTATCCTGATCGCTTTAGCAACAGGTCTACTCGTTGGTATTTTCAACGGGCTTGTGACAACAAAGCTTAATGTGAATGCATTTATTACAACGTTTGCGTCTATGGGGATATTAAAAGGCATTACGCTGGTCATATCAAATGGTCAATCCATTGCTGTCACCAATACGGATTTTAACCTTCTATATAACGCGGGCATATTGGGAATTCCATGCCCGGTATTTGTATTTCTGGTATTGGCTGTATTGGCGCAACTGTTTTTAAGATACACAAAGACCGGATTTGAAATATTTGTGTGCGGCGGCAATAAAGATATGGCAAAGCTTTCGGGCGTCAATACATCAAAAATAACCCAGCTATGTTTTTTGGTAATGAGCCTGTGCTGCGGCATTGTCGCAGTGCTGATGGCATCGAGAGTTAACGGTGCGTCCCCAACGCTGGGTGAAGATTATACGCTTTATGTAATTACAGCATGTGTGATTGGCGGAGTTGGATTCTCCGGAGGAGGATCCGGGAATATCGTCAATACTTTTCTTGGAGTATTGGCCATGCAGATTATCAACAACATCATGTATATGACGAATACCTATGGGTTTATACAAAGCCTGATTAACGGCATGGTACTGCTTGTCGTATTGGGTATAGCAAAATTTAGCGAACACTTAAGCCATGTCAGTATGAATAAAAAGGAATTAAGAATTTGAGGGTGGTAATTAATAAAAACTTATTTAAGGAGGAGAACATGAAAAAAGTATTTACATTAGTGTTATGTATTTTAGTGGCTGCAATAGCAGTGTGTGGATGTAGTTCGTCTACTACGGCTGATACGACATCGTCCTCGGAGGCAATTGAAACAACGGATGCAACTGAAGCAGACGCTTCGGAAGAGGCTACGGTATCTACCGATACGGATGATACAGCGCTTAAGATCGGGTTTTCCATCATTTGCACCGATGGATACTATGTGGTTGGTTTGATCAACAGATATGAAGAGTTGATCGAAGAATACGGGTACGACTCTGTTATACTGGACTGCCAGTTTGATACGGCCACACAGGTTACTCAGATAGACAATCTCATCGCGCAGGATGTGGATGTCATCATTGTAATGCCCATCGATTCGCTGGCGCTGATAACCGAGATACAAAAAGCAAATGAAGCAGGTATCCCCGTATTTTGCGTTCATAGCAAAATAGATGAATCAGGCGAAGATTATATTATCGGCTTTGCAGGAAGTGATAGTGTCAAGCTTGGTGAAGGTGCCGGATCGCTGATGGAAGAAGCATTGGGCGGCGAAGGCAACGTGGTAATAATGGGAGGATCTCCGGGATCTGATAATGCCAATTGCTTAACCGAGGGCTTTATGAGTCAGCTTTCTTCCGATATTACGATTTTAACAACAGTGGATACCAACTGGGATAGATCTACTACGACTACGCTTATGGAAGACTTGCTCACGCAGTATGGAGATGACATTGATGGCGTTTGGGCGATGGATGACAATATAGCCATAGGCGCCATCAATGCAATCGAAGCCGCGGGTTATACAGCTGGACAAGATATGGTAGTTGTCGGTATCAATGGGCAGTCAGAAGCATGGGATTATATCAAATCGGGAGCATTGTACGGCACCGTTATTCAGGATCCTGCGGCAAATATCGAATTAACTTTTGATATCATTCAGCAGTATCTGAATGGCGAGGAAGTTGAAAAGTACAACTATACCGGTTCGCCCACCGTCACCATCGACAACGTAAATGAGACGGATCCGGCATTCTAGTTTGAGTGACCTTAATTAGTCATTAGTTGTTATGTTGATTATCGCCCTCAATTACGTTACAATATTATAACTAATTATAATTTAAATAGTAAAAATTGACAAGGGTTTTTGAGAAATCATTTATTACAATAACAAAACATACTTTTATGAGGGGAAATATGGATAACGAACGGGTTACGATAAAAGAAATATCGGAAAAGCTGAACATGTCGCCGACGTCGGTATCAAGGGCCTTGACCGGAAAAAAGAAGATTAGCGATGAGAAAAGGGCGCTTGTCATTCAAACGGCGAAGGAAATGGGCTACAAGCCCAATAGCTTGGCACGAGCCTTTGTCAAGAACGGTATTAACATCGGAGTAATTCTTGCTGAAGAACCATTTGAATATACAACGTATCTTAAGAAAGGCGTGGAGAAGGCTGCCGGTGAGCTATCCGATTTCAAGGTGAAATGCTCCTTCCATTTTTTCCACGATAACCTTGCTATGGATGAGATAAATGCCGCTTTGCAAGTAGTATATAATGGCAATTTTGACGGGCTCATATTTGCGCCGGCATTTGGCTATTCCGCTTACTATCAGACGGTTTATGATATTGCCAATAAAAAGAATATACCCATTCTGTTTATTGCTCAAACCATGGGTGATATCAAAGGGATTGCCTGTATTAAGACTGATGCAAGGGTTATGGGCAAAATGGCCGCAGAATTTCTTTCAATTTGCCTGCCCAAAGGCAGTGCGGTCGCCGTGATTACGACCAATAAGGATTTTGAGCACCATTCTGAGATATTGAAGGCGTTCAGCGCTGCGGTTGCAGAGGAAAACCATCTTGAAATCAAGAAAGTGGTGGAGAACCAGGACAGCAAACAGGTTTCCTATTTGCTGACCGAGCAGCTGGTCCAATCCATACCGGATATCAAAGGTATCTATGTAACTTCCTACAACTCTGTATCGGTATGCAAGTGTCTTGAAAACCTTGGTATGGCAAAAGATATTGTTGTGATTGGACACGATCTTTATCCCGAGCTTGCGCATTACCTGGAGAACGGGAATCTTAAGGCGACGTTATTTCAGGACCCGCTCAATCAGGGGAAGATGGCGGTTCATACGATGTACAATTATTTGATAAAGAAGAAGGCCGTTTTGGGTGACGTTATTATCAAACCGCAACTGATTCTGAAAAGCAACATGGAGAGTTACGACAAAGAATATTAGAGAGACAATAACCGATAAGCAGCCTAAAACTGATGCAACCTACAAACAGGCTGCGAGAATAAAAAACATAATATTAAAATGATTTTAGCCTACTGAAAAAATGCAATTGCGTGTCGGCGCTATTTAGTTTATGCAAAATTGTATTTTTCAGCAGACTAAAACCGGTGGGGAACAATAAAGGAATCCTGTGGCCAAATGCGAAAAAGCACGCAGTAGGGTGTTTGAGAACGATTATAATAGAATTAAAATATTAGAGGTAGGGCTGTTCAAGGTTAAACCACATGTATGCAGCGATGCATAGAGGTATATTATATGCTGCCGGATCATACAAATTCGGAAGCCAAGGCAGAGAGTAGGAATAAGCAGAGATAAATTAATCAATACTTCAAGGAGGTTTTCAAATGAAAATAGATTTATCAGGTCAGGTCGCTATTGTAACCGGAGCATACGGAGGAATTGGCGAAGCGATGTGCCGGAAATATATCAAAGCCGGCGCAATTGTTGTTGCAGTGGGACGGGATGTACAAAAAGGGAAAGCCCTTGAACAGCAATTGAAGGAAGAAGGGGGCGATATAAAATTTATTCAGGGCGACGTATCGATTAAAGAAGCGATGGTGGAAATGTGCGCCAAAGCGGTGGAAGCCTATGGAAAAATCGATATTCTGGTCAATAACGCTGGCGTCAATGTGGGACCGGGAGACAGAAAATACATCCATGAGTTCAGCGACGAACAGTGGCACCGCATTATCAACATTGATTTAAACGGCGTCTATTACTGCTCAAAACCTGTCATCAAAGAAATGATCAAACACGGTAAAGGAAAAATAATCAATATCAGCTCGGTCGTAGGGCAGGTTCCGTTCAGAAACCAGTGCGCATTTACCGCTGCAAAAGCGGGCGTAATCAACCTGACAAAGGCGATGGCCATTGAGCTTGCGGATTTCAACATACAGGTTAACTGTATCTGCCCCGGTTCTACAATGGTACCCGGGCTTAAGGATCTATTTTATAACGATGAAAAAACGGCGGAAAGAATGTTGTCTCATATTCCGATGCACAGAACCGGCGAGCCGGACGAGATAGCAGGCGCCACGATATTTTTATCGTCCGATGAGGCAAGCTATATTACCGGGAATATCATGACCATCGACGGCGGGTGGATCGCTGGTTACGCACGGGATTTTTAAGACTAGGAAATTATGTATAAATTAATAAAAATTAAATTGGGAGGGATAAAAAATGGCGGAATGGAAACTTATTAATGCGGAAAATGTAAAACCTTTTTGTTTGGGAGAGGTTTATAGCTCAAAGCTGCTAACCGGAGATGAAATGGCGGGACGGCAGGTTATCAATATTAACGAAGGTACGCTTGCTGCGGGCGCGCGGACAAGCGGGGCTGCACACGAAAAAACCGAGATATATTATATTGTCAAGGGGAGCGGCGATGTGTGGCTGGATAATGATTGTGTTCATGTCAAGCCGGGAGATATTATCATCATACCGCCGGATGTATTTCATTGGATCGACAACCGGATGAACGATGAACCGTTTGTATTGTTTACACTTTGGCCGAGGCAGGAGGACAATGGGGTCTATCAAGTGCGCCTTAAGGCATGGGGTAAGTCGATGAAGACCATTGATGAAGAATAAAGAAAAACTTTTCTTATGGAGTGTGCTTTATGGAAGAATTAAAAACTTTGTTGGAGAAATACGTTAATATCGTATACTCGAAGCAGAATCAGGAGAATAAAAAGTATTGGGAAAATGCAGACGAGCCGTTTTTGGCAGAAAGATGGCGCGGCCGTTCGCTGAGAAAGGAGAACACACCGTTTACCATGGCGATGGACATATCAGGATATTCAAAAGTGCTTGATATTGATTGCCTGGCTTATTATGCCAAACCTGAAATACAGTTAAAAGAACAGCTTCGGTATGCCATATGGGAATATGAGAATTTGAAATGTCACCGAGCGTTTGATAATACCGCTTTCGTGTCCTTCGGCACCGCGCTGGAAGCAAGCTTTTTTGGCGCGAAAATTCATTTTCTGCCCGGACAGGCGCCATGGTTTGATGAGAGAGAGCCGATATTCAAAGACAAGGCGGATCTTTTGAAGCTCAAGCCATTTGATTTTTACAACAGCGGCCTTTGCGGAAGAGCGCATTATTTCTATGAGACCATGAAGAAACTGACGGAAGGCTATGATATCAATGTGATGTTTCCCATCACGCTGCGGTCCCCGTTTTCCATCGCGATCATGCTGCGCGGTTTTGAGAATTTGCTGGTGGATATATACGAAGACCCGGAATTCTTTGACGACATACTGACAACCATTGCGGGGTACTTAAAAGAGTATGCAAAAGCCAGGGCGAAATTCTTGAATGAACCGATGCCAAAATTTATGCTTTGCAACGACGAGATTTCCACGCCGACGCTGTCGGACCGTCTTTACAGGGAGAAGGTACTGCCAATCGAACGGGATCTGGCCGTATTTGCGGGAGGCGTAAGATATTGGCACAGCTGCGGTGTGACAACAGATTTCTATGAATCCATCGCGTCAATCCCGGGGCTGCAGATGATGCATATTGGGCCGTGGTCCGATGTCAAAAAAGCCGCGGAAGTGTTTTCCAAAAAAGATATTGCGATCGAAATATGCCTTAATTCCGTTGCGGACATTTATGAAGGAAACGAGGATGAGATGCGGGCCAAGCTTTTGTCCATCAAGGAAGCATGTGACGGGAAAGTAAGGTATCAGGTACGTGCGGACGGGTTTGCGGTGCTGAACTCCGTCGAATTTACGATGGAAAAGATAAGGCAGTGGAACAAGGTGGCGCTGGAGGTATTCCCGGGATAAGTTGCGGATATATTTTAAGGAAATAAATGATATGAATAATTTTCGATTTTTTAATCCGACAGAAATCATTTTCGGAAAGGATACGCAAAGCGTCGCAGGCGCTGAAACAAAAAAATACGGCGCAAAGGCGCTGCTGCACTATGGAGGAGGAAGTATCAAAAGGTCAGGCCTTTATGGGCAGATCGTCGATTCTTTACGGGAATCAAAAGTAGACTTTGCTGAGCTTGGTGGCGTTGAGCCCAACCCGAGGCTTAGCCTGGTTAATGAAGGCGTCGATCTATGCCGGAAGGAAGGAATCGATTTTATACTTGCCGTAGGCGGAGGGAGCGTTATTGATTCGGCAAAGGCCATTGCGATGGGCGTGCCGTATGATGGCGACGTGTGGGATTTTTTTATTGGCAGGGCTTCGCAGGGAAACGCCTTGCCAATAGGCGTTGTGCTTACTATCCCGGCCGCAGGAAGTGAATCGAGTAACGGCTGCGTAATTACAGATTGGGAAAACAAAAATAAACTTCATTTTGATTTCGACAAGCTACGCCCGAGGTTTGCTATCATGAACCCCGAGCTTACCTTTACGCTTCCGCCCTACCAGACCGCGTGCGGCGCGTTGGATATCATGGCGCATGTTATGGAAAGATATTTTACGCAAACAAGGAATGTAGAGCTTACCGACAGGCTGTGCGAAGCTACCTTAAAAACAATTATCCAAAATACGCCTGTTGTACTCCGCCAGCCGGATAATTATGACACGCGCGCGGAGATCATGTGGGCGGGAACGATTGCGAATAACGATCTTTTAAGCACGGGAAGAGTCGGAGACTGGGCTTCCCATATGATCGAACATGCATTAAGCGCAACCAACGACGTCGCACATGGCGCAGGGCTCGCCATTATCTTTCCGGCCTGGATGAAACACGTTTACAGACAGGATTTACATAGGTTTACCCAGTTTGCGGTGAGGGTATGGAACGTTGAGCAGCGCTTTGATAGTCCAGAACAGACGGCGCTGGAGGGCATCGACAGGCTTAAGTCGTTTTCTAAATCCATCGGGCTTCCCACGAGCCTCAAAGAAATCGGCATAACCGAAAAAGGATTCGACAATATTGTGAAAAAGTATAAAAGATCAGGCGACGGTACTGTCGGTAATTTTGTTAAACTTACCGATGAGGATATTAATCAGATTTTGGAGATCGCCAAATAGCAAAAGTGAAAAGGTATGGCACAACGGAGGCATATAACCGATAGACTAGATGTAAAAAGTATACGGATCCGAACAACTATAACCGCCATATGCACCGTACTCTTGCGCTCTCAAGCACATATGCTGCGATACGTTTCACCCTGTCCTCAATGTAATCCTTCACAAAAACAACCCCCTTTAAACATACTTTGTTCATATGTATGTTCAAACGGGGGCTTGTATGAATTATTTCAAATATCAGCGTATACGCGTTTATTCGCTCTCTTTGTCAGTTTCGCGTTTCATATATTCCTCGAAACTGCTTGCGCCTTCCTTGTCCCACCAGTCCTCGTAAACGTCGTCAAAGTGCCGGTCCGTGCCGTTCTTCATGCGGTGCTTTACATAGATGCGCCAGTCTCTGCCGCCGGGATGACGATGGTTGTCATGCTCAAACGGCCTTTTGTGCATTCCGGGCAGGCCGAACAACAGCTTGGCGATAAGCGCAAGGCCGAATCCCTGCCAGTATGTGATTTGACCAAGATTAAAAATGCCGGGCATCAGCCAGTTCCACAGCACCATGACAAGCGCGCCGACAACGGCCGAAAAAAAAGCTGCTACAAATATACCGATGACGATCCCGCCTAATACGCGAAAAAATCTTGCGCCGTGTTTCTCATTTTCCATGATACACCTCCTATAAATCATAATACTCATCCAATATGGTCACTAACTTTTTTACCGCGCGGCTCTTTCTTGACAGCAGTGTGCCGATCGGCTCGCCCGTCACCGCCTGAACCTCTTTGTAGCTCTTGCCGTAGAGCTCGGTCTCAACGAGCACAAAGCGCGATTTTTCATCAAGGATCGACAGCGCGCTCCAGATCTGCTGTTTCAACTCGGCTTTGATCAGTTCGTCCTCGGCAGAATCGCCGCCCCGGTCGATGCCGTCGCTTGCGGCCTCATATTTACGTTTTCTGAAATGGTTTTTGGCCGTGTTGCGAAGCGCACTGTAAATATACGCGCTCATATATTCGATGCTGTCGGTGTCGTCTCTGTCCAGCATGGCAAGCGCGGTCTGCGAGACGATATCTTCCGCGTCGTATTCGTTAAGCTCAGAAAAGGCGCCGCGCAGGTAGTTTTTGAATTTGTTGAAACTTTTTGCGAAAACATCCGCGATGCCGTTGTCCATGATGATTTCCTCTCACTTAAACTTATCCGTCTGTCTGGCCTGCCATTTCTCCAAACCGTGTGAATGAGACGCCTGTGCCGCCTTCGTGCTTTAAGTATTGCTTTATGCGGATATCGGACGCCAGAAGCGCTCCCGCCGCTTTTTTGCCGGATGCCGTGAGTTGCACATCCCCGTAAGATTCGTGCATGACATATCCTTTTTCCGATAGCCGCTCCAGAGCATAGCAAACGCTTGCCTTCGAAACGGACAAAGCGGCGGCAATGTCGACAACGCGTACGCTCCGGTATTTTTCACACAATGCATACACCGCTTTTAAATACATCTGATTTGACGCTGTCATAATCCTTCTCCTTTTTGATATCTCACCTAAAAGACACCCGAAGCGGTATTTTATTGCATATTTTAATAATTTTTTATTATAACCACTTTTCATCGCTTTGTCTCCTTTTGTGTCGTGACCGATATGTTGATATTATAATCGATGGCCTGTATATTTTAAATAAATACTGAGAAAAAAGCCTTCTGCTGCAGTATCACAACAAAAGGCCTTAAAAAGTCAGTAAAACTGTTTTTATACTGTCAGCATTTTTTTATAGCACCGTCTGCGCTTATGCTGCTCGGCGTCGTAGTTCTTCCAAAAATCCTGTATCTTCTTGTTGTGTTCAAGCTCGGAAGTCGACTCGGCGTATTTGATGCCGTTTTTGACCGCGGATGCCGTGATCTCGTTCAACAGCAGCGCGGCAAGGCCGGATTTCTGATAGTCGGGATGCACCGCGACAAGATAGAGCTCAAGCTCTTCTGGTTTTTTGACAGCGTTCAATATGTATATCCAGCCAAACGGGAACAGCCTGCCGCCCGACTTTTTGAAAGCCTGGGCGAGCGACGGCGCCGCAAGCCCGAACCCGACGAGCTTGTCGTTATCGTCCACGATAAATTTCGCATAATCCGGATTGAGCAGCGGCGTAAAGCGCTTCAAATAATCTTTAGCGATCTTGTCCGTAAAAGGCACGGTGCCGTAAAGATCTTTGTAGCATACGTTGAGCAGATCGAAAAACTGGATGATGATGGGCGCGGCGTCTTTGATCTTTTTTATATTGTAAAAATGGACATTGGTACGCTCCATCACTTTTTTTGCGAGTTCCTGTATACGCGCGACGCGCTGATCGCCTTTTTCGGGCGCGGTGATACGATATTCGATCCAGTCGACGTCTTTGACATAGCCGTGCGCCTCAAAATGCTTCGGATAATACGGATAGTTGTATATCGTGACCGCCGTGCTCATGCGGTCGAAGCCTTCGACGAGCAGGCCTTCCTTGTCGATGTCGGAGAACCCCAGGGGGCCGTGCACCTCGGTGAGGCCAAGCTCTTTTGCCCAGGCTTCGACTGCGCCGAACAGCGCGCCCGACACCTCGAGGTCGTCAATAAAGTCGATCCTTGTGACGCGTATGTTTTTCTGGTCCCAAAGCGCGTTGGCCTTGCGGTTGACGATAGCGCCTACGCGCCCAACGATACGGCCGTCTCTGTACGCCAAAAAGAATTTCGCGTCGCAGTATTCAAATGCAAAGTTTTTTTCTGGGACGAGCATTGAATATTCATCGGATTTTAATTCGGGAACAAAGTTTTTTTCGCCTTTATACAGTTTGTCCGGAAAGCAGATGAACTTCTTTAAGTCTTTTTTCTTTGATATCTCTTTTATTTCGACCATATTTTTAACCTCATTAAATAATATTAACGATATTATATCAAAAACATAAACATAAGTATACAAAAAAGGCGAATATTCAGGGTGTGAGCCAATATGCCAATAAATCATCATACGAATGTATATTATTTTTCATATTGGCAACAATTCATAACAGCAACCGCTTTTATGCTCCTTTATATTTTGCGTAAATATGTGAATACGCAAGAGCAAAAAACAAGGCCGCACGGCATGTGATATGCGTACGGCCTTGTTTTATCTTATGTGTTTGGCTATGGATCGGGTGTCGGCGATTCCGTCGGTTAAGGCGTTACCGTCGCCGTCGGTGTCGGCTCTGCCTTCTTGGCTTCTATGGCCAGCTTGAATACAGTATTAAACCATGTATTGAACTCCTGTGTCGCCGTCACTATCGGCTCGATCGTCGGGCCGACATCTTTGGTGTCTTTGACGGCGGCTACCGCGAGCAGCGCCGCCTTCCGTGTATTGAAATCGGCAATCTCTGTTCCATCGATATAATCAAGATTCGCGCTGACATAGTTTTGCGCTGCTGCCGCTGCGGCTTCTGCCGCGGCAACGGCCGCGCGTTTCTCGGCCGCAAGTGACTGAAGTACGGTCACATGATCGTCCGTGCTGATACTGATATCCACGCCGAAGATCTCTTTGACCATGTCGCGTTTTTCGTACTGGTTGACGCCCCAGAAGCTGGTGCCGTCGATGTTCAGATAATCGCCCTCGAGATAGTACTCGTGGAGGTCTTCAAGGCCGATATTCATCGCGAAAGCCGCAAGAGACACGATCTGCTCGAAGGTCAGGTCCGTGTATATGTTGCCGGTCACAGCGGAATAGATATCCGGGATATCCTGTATCTGCGCGGTGTTCTTCATCTCCTCGAATATCGCCATGATCATTGCCCGCTGCCGCGCCGTTCTTCCGATATCGCTGTCGACATGCCTTTCGCGGCAATAGTCAAGCACCGCCTGCCCGTCCATGTATTGATAGCCCTTGTCCATGTGCCGGCCGTTCATCGTGAACTCAATGTCAGCGTCGTAATACAGGCCGCCGATCGCGTTCACGACCTCTTTGACGACGGTAATGTCAAAGCAGACGTAATGATTGACGGGCACGCCGCCAAAAAGCAATGATACCGTGTTCATCGCGTATTCAAAGCCACGGCCGTTATATCCGCCGCCGGCACCGAAAGCCGTGTTGATGCGCGCGCGATAGTTTTGGCCGTATATCCATACATAGCTGTCTCTGGGCAGCGATATCATATAGACATTGTTCGTTTCAAAATCGATCGATACAAGTATCATCGTGTCTGTGCGAAAAGACCCCCAGTCTGAGCGTTCGAGGCTTTCGTCGATACCGAGCACGAGTATGTTGACGCGGTTCTCCATGAAATTGAGGTCCGCCTGAGAGAGGAGCAGTTCATACGGGTCGATCGTGGCGGAAGGCGTACTTTCACCACTGGCCACGGGTTGCTGCGCGGCGGTCTCAGAGCTGACGGGCGGCGGTGTGGCCAATGCCTGCCCAGTATTCTGGAAAGCGTAGGAATTATCGAAAAACATGCCGTATGCGAGGTTTCCGGCGTATACTAATACACCCGCAAGAGCGGCCAGAAGCACATATTTTAAGACCAGCAGGGGCACATAGCTTTTCCTGGCTTTTTTCTGCAGCCGGATCTGTGCCGCCCGCTGTTTGTTGTATGCTTTTTTTTCGGTGGGAGAAAGCGCGGCCTATTCTTTTTTCCGCTTTTCATTTTGCGCTTTAAGGCGATTTTTTGCGTTCAGCCGCCCTT
>JAQTSP010000059.1 GCA_028711205.1 Eubacteriales bacterium
TCCCTTAATTCCAAAACAGAAGATATCGTTGAAATCGTGGCGTGCATGGCGTTCTGGAGAGCCCTGGTACGCGCATCCACCAGCTTTTCCAGGTTTTCTCTGTATTCTTTGTTTTCAATCTCCAGTGTTTTCTTGCTGTCGCGCAAATCCTTATAATCCAGCGCATTTTTTACCGCCTTGAGCAGCGTATCCTTATTGATTGGCTTGACAAGATAATCGAACGCACTGTTTTTTACCGCTTGTTTCGCGGTTTCAATCGTCGGTTCACCGGTCATGATGATGATCGGCATATCCGGCATGCTGACTGTTACTTTATTCAGTAAATCCATACCGGTAGTGTGCGGCATAATAATATCCGTTACAACCAAATCGAATTCTTTTTCTTCAACGATTTTAAAAGCTGCCTCAACATTTTCCGCGGTATTGACTTCATATCCTTCTTTTGTTAAAAACACTTCAAAAGTTTTTCTTATGCTTTTTTCGTCATCGACAATCAATATCCTCGACATTTTTCTCTCCCTTTTAATGACAACCTTTTTAACCTTATTGTCTCAATTTTCATCGTCAGAGTTTGATTCTTTCTTCTATATTCATATTAATTATAGACGTTATTCATTAATCTGTAAAATAATTTGATAATTTCCCATATACAAAATAAATAAGTCTTTTTTGTAAAAACCAGCCAAATAAATAAGTCTTTTTTGTAAAAACCAGCCAATGTAATATATATATACATATTTTGCGTTAATAAACATTAAATTAATTGCAATTACACCCGGCGATCTATGGTAAAATATAAATAACCCGGTTTCACGCGAACCGACACATGGAGGATAATTTGAAAATCATATACCGATTAATATCCATTACTATATTATTCGCGTTTCTATGCCTGATGCCGGGCTGTTCATCGACGGATACCGGCGATACGCCCGCTATCGAAAGCAGCGCAGAGGCGCAAAGCGTTTTGCCGACAGCCACAGCCGAACCCACAGCAGAACCAACGCCCATACCGACCACAGAGCCCGATATCGAGTCCACGTTTGCGCCGGCGCCCACGCCCGAGCCTTCGGACGACGTCGGAAAGGCCGTACTGGCGGAGGGGTTCTATTACATCGCGCTGAATGATGAGATAAAGGCGCGGATCACAGGCATGAGCTATCCGGCAGACGACGAGAACCTGGCGATCGGCTATGATGATCTGCGCTATATCAGTCTGCTTTACTATGATTTCGACGGTAACGTACAAAACGGAGAGCTGATCGTCAATGCCGTGCTGGCCGACGAGGTGATGGAGATATTCTACGCGCTCTACCAGGCCAAGTATCCGTTCACGTCAATACGGCTGGTGGACGACTATGGTGAACCGGGAGACGACAACCTCTCGATGGCCGCCAACAACACCTCCGCTTTCAATTACCGCTATGTCACAGGGTCGGATACGCTCTCCCGCCACAGCTACGGCGCGGCGATCGACGTCAACCCGGTGCTGAATCCATATATCGACGGCGACAGGATCGCACCCGAAAACGGCGCCCGGTATGCCGACCGCACTTTGGATCTGCCCGGCATGATAGACCACGATGATCTCTGCTACAAGCTGTTTGTTGCGCATGGATGGACGTGGGGCGGCGACTGGAGTGGCGACAAGGATTATCAGCATTTTTCCAAAGACATCGGATTCTAAGAAACAATAATTGATGAATGCAAGACAATTGTGATGCAGATGCATTACAATATTTGTTTTATCATAAGATGAGTATTAAATACATTAGAGGAAGTTTTTATGAAGAAGTTTATAATTCCATCTATACCGCGAACAACAAGCAAGAGCGTCAGGTTCCCTAATGATGTGATTGAACAAGTGTAAAACGCCATAAAAGGCAAAGAATGTACATTTACTGCGTTTGTTATCGAGGCGGTCAGGGCGGCGCTCAAAGCTCTGGAAGAAGAGGAACAGTAAGTATATATCGAAACCATAGATAATGTGTGTTGAATTTATTGTGTTCAATCATATTTCGCTATGTTATTATATATTGTAATAAATATCAGACGTCACGAGGAGGGAATCATATGTTTTGTCCAAAATGCGGCAAGGAAATAGCTGACGGCGCAAAGTTCTGCACGGGCTGCGGCTCGCCAATGGGCCAGTCCGCGCCGGCTCCGCAACAGCAGGCGGCTCCGCAACAGCAGGCGGCTCCGCAGCAGCAGGCGGCTCCGCAGCAGCAGGCGGCTCCGCAACAACAGGCGTATCAACAAAAAACGTTACAGTATAAGGTTTTCGGCGGCAATCTGCCGGCTGTCTCGATCAGGCTTGACGCGGGCGAGAGCATCTATACGCAGTCCGGCGGCATGGTCTGGATGGACAGCGGCATCACGATGCAGACCAACATGAAAGGCGGGTTCATGAAAGGCCTCGGGCGCATGATGTCGGGCGATTCGCTGTTTATGGCCACGTATACGTCCAGCGCGCCGGGTCAGGAGATCGCGATTGCAAGCACATTCCCGGGCAGCATCGCGGATGTCGAATTGAAAGGGGCCGGATTGATCGCGCAGAAATCCGCGTTTCTTTGCGCGCAGCCGAATATCGCTTTGAGCGCGTATGTGACGAAAAGCATCGGCGCCGGGCTTTTTGGCGGCGAGGGTTTCATACTCCAGCGCCTGTCGGGTACCGGCATCGTGTTTTTAGAGATCGACGGCAGCCTTGTTGAGCGCACGCTTGCGCCCGGGCAGAAGATCAAAGTGGACACCGGCAACGTGGCGGCGTTTGAAGAAAGTGTCACCTATCAGGCCGAAATGGTCAAGGGTTTCAAAAACATACTGTTTGGCGGAGAAGGCCTGTTTTTGACAACGCTGACAGGGCCGGGCAAAGTCTGGCTGCAGACAATGACGATGCCGAGCTTTGCGAAACAGCTTATTCCTTTTTTGCCGAAAGGGTCTAACTAACAATAAAAATTTGGTAAATACGCAAAAGCTATTTACATCTGTGTATTCGTATGATAAAATCGGTTAACAATTGAGCGCAGGCTCAAATAGAATAGATTAGAAGAGAAAAGTCGAGAAGAGAAGAGATGAGTATCGGGGATAGGCGATGCGGTCTGCATTCGTTGTATCTGTGTATTTTTATAACTCAAACATACAGCCTCTTCTTTTCGAAAGAATATGAAGAGGTTTTTTATTATGTATCCGGATTATGAAGAATTTCAAGGAATGGCGCGGGCCGCGCGGATGATCCCCGTTTCGGAGGAGCTGTTCCTCGATACCCAAACGCCGATCGGGCTGTTTTTGCGTTTCTCAGAGATGGAAAACAGTTTTTTACTGGAGAGCGTTGAAGGCGGCGAGCGCTGGGCGCGGTATTCATACATCGGCCGTCGGCCTTTCATGGTGTTTAAAAGCAGCGGCGACGATATGACGATCATCAAAGGCAACGAGACGGTTTATAAGAAAGGCAATCCGTTCGATGAGCTAAAGTCACTTCTCAAAGAGTATAAAGGCGTTCATATCAAGGGCATGCCGCGGTTTTGCGGCGGCGCCGTCGGGTATATAGGCTACGACATGGTGCGGCATATCGAGTATCTGCCCGGCATGCCGCGCGACGATGTGGGGCTTCCCGACAGTTATCTTTGTTTCTACGACGAGGTCATCACGTATGACCATTTAAAACAAAGAGTGGTCATCACGGTGAACGCCGACACGGGCGGCGGCATCGAAAAGGCATACGCACTGGCAAAGCAAAGGATAGCGGAAACAAACGCCGAGCTCTGCGCCGTGTTTGAAAGCGATAAAAACACGAAGCCATCGCCGTCGGAGATCAAGCTGGAAAGCACATTTTCCAAAGAGGGATACATGGCGGCCGTCCGGCGGGCAAAGACATATATACAAGACGGCGATATATTTCAGGTCGTGCTGTCACAGCGGCTTTCGGCAAAAGCAAAGACCGATCCGCTCGCTGTCTACCGTGTGCTGCGCACGCTCAACCCGTCGCCGTATATGTACTATCTGAAATTCGGCGATGCGGTGATCGTCGGCTCGTCGCCCGAACTGCTGGTCAGGGTCGAGGACGGCATCGTGGAAACCTGCCCGATCGCCGGCACATGCCCAAGGGGAAAAGATAACGCGGAGGATGATCGGCTGTCACATGGGCTGCTTCAGGATGAAAAAGAGATGGCCGAGCATACGATGCTGGTCGATCTCGGGCGCAACGATATCGGCCGCGTATCAAAATTCGGCACCGTCAATGTCATAAACCCGATGCATGTGGAAAAGTATTCGCACGTGATGCATATCGTGTCGAACGTGACGGGCGAAATGGAAGAAGGGCGGGATAGTTTCGACGCTTTGAGAGCCATATTGCCTGCCGGAACGCTCTCGGGCGCACCCAAGGTAAGGGCCATGCAGATCATCGATGAACTGGAGCCCTTAAAGCGCGGTATCTACGGCGGCTGTGTCGGGTACATCGGGTTCGACGGCAACATGGACACCTGCATCACGATACGCACCATCGTTTTTCATGATGGCCGGGTGTACATACAGGCCGGGGCAGGCATCGTCGCAGATTCCGTGCCGGAAAAAGAATTTTTTGAAACGCTGAACAAGGGCCAGGCGCTGTTTTCGGCGCTTAAAAAGGCAGGTGACATGGCATGATCGTGATACTCGACAACTATGATTCGTTCACATACAACCTGTATCAATATGTCGGCGAGATCGAGCCGGACGTCACGGTGATACGCAACGACAAAATCACGGTCAAAGAACTCAGCGAGATGCCGTACAGCCATTTGATCGTATCGCCGGGGCCGGGTTATCCGCAGCAGGCGGGCATATCGGTCGAAGCAATTCGGAGGCTTGGGGAGAAAGCGCCGATACTCGGCGTGTGCCTCGGGCATCAGGCGATCGGCAATGCATTCGGCGCAGATATCGTCCACGCGCCGTGCCTGATGCACGGCAAGGCGTCAGATATCCGGCTGCTCGAATCGGACATGTTTAACGGTTTGCCCCCATCGATTCGCGCGGGGCGGTACCATTCGCTGATCGTCGACCGACAAACGCTGCCGGACACGTTGCGTGTCATCGCCCGGACGGATTCGGGAGAGATCATGGGGCTGCAGCATGTGAGGCTGCCGATATTCGGCCTGCAGTTCCATCCGGAATCGGTACTGACACCGGACGGCAAAAAAATATTGCGCAATTTTCTGGGGTTGAATGGAGGTAAGTTATGATCAAGGAAACGATAGCAAGGATATTGGATAGAGAAGACCTGACACGCGAACAGGCGAAGGCCGTGATGGATCATATCATGAGCGGATCGGCGACACCCGCACAGATCGGCGGTTTTTTAACCGCGCTGCGGATGAAGGGCGAAACGGTCGAGGAGATCACCGGCTTTGCGCTCTCGATGCGCGGCAACGCGAAAAACATATCGCCCGATGTTGAGTATTTGATCGATACGTGCGGCACGGGCGGCGACGGTGCGCATACGTTCAATATCTCGACCGCCGCGGCCATTGTGGCCGGCGCGGCGGGCATCAGTGTCGCCAAGCACGGGAACCGGTCGGTCAGTAGCAGGAGCGGCAGCGCCGATGTGCTCGAGGAACTGGGCGTCACGATCGACCTGCCGCCGGACGATGTCTGCCGCTGCATCGAGGAGGTCGGCATCGGCTTCATGTTTGCGCCAGGCTTTCATGGCGCGATGAAGCATGCCATCGGCCCGCGGCGCGAGCTTGGCGTGCGGACGGTGTTCAACGTTTTGGGACCTCTGACAAATCCGGCCGGCGCCGAAGGCCAGCTGATGGGTGTGTACGGCGCCGGCATGACGGAACCGATGGCCATAGTGCTCAAAAACCTCGGTGTACGGCGCGCGATGGTCGTCCACAGCCAGGACGGGCTGGATGAGATCTCGGCGTCGGCGCCGACAAAGGTTGCGGAATTGGAGGACGGCGCGGTCAGGACGTATATGATCCGTCCGGAAGATCTGGGGTTTATAAAAAGTGATATCGCGGACGTTAAAGGGGAAGGCCCCAAAGCAAACGCCGACATCATCATATCACTGCTGGGCGGCGAAAAAGGGCCCAAACGCGACGTGCTTCTCCTCAATGCGGGCGCGGCCATCTATGTGGGCAACGGCGCCGGGTCGCTGGGCGAGGGCATACGCCGCGCGGCCGAAGTCATCGACAACGGCGGCGCACTCAAAAAGCTGCAGGAGCTGATCGCATATACGCGCTCCGCCAGGCGGGAGAACTAACATGATACTGGACACGATCGTCAGCAAAAAAAGAATACGCGTCGAGGCCGCGAAGAAAAAGCTTTCGGCTGATGACATGGCAAGGGAGATCGAAAACAGGGAGGAAAGCCGTATGCATGCGTTTGCCGCGGCGCTCAAAGGTGAAGGCATCTCACTCATCGCGGAGGTCAAGAAAGCGTCGCCTTCCAAAGGGCTGATATGCCGCGACTTTGACCCGCCGCGTATCGCGAAAGAATATGAAGCAGGCGGCGCGGCGGCGGTCTCTGTGCTGACGGAGGCGGATTTCTTTCTTGGCAGCGATGAATATTTAAAAGAGGTCAGGCAACGGGTCAAAATTCCGGTGCTCAGAAAGGACTTTATCTTTGACGGGTGGCAGATCTATGAATCCGCGTACCTTCGCGCGGACGCGGTGCTGCTGATCGCGGCGATACTGCCGGCACACGACCTGAAGACGCTGCGCCTGCTTGCCGATGGCTTCGGCATGGACGCGCTGGTCGAAGTACATGACGCAGATGATCTTGAAAAGGCGCTTGAGTCGGGCGCGGACATCATCGGCATCAACAACAGGGACCTGCATACATTCGGCGTGGATTTAAGAACGACCGAAAAGCTGATGAATCATATACCGCAGGGCATCACAACGGTCAGCGAGAGCGGCATATTCACACGGGATGATATGGTATATCTTCAAAGCCTGGGCGTCGACGCGGCGCTGATCGGAGAAAGCTTGATGCGCGCGCCGTCCATCAGTAAAAAGATAGCCGAGCTGAAAGGCGGCCTGCCATGACGAGGATCAAGATATGCGGCCTCGGCTGCCGCGGAGATGTGGAGATATTAAACGTGCTCCTGCCCGATTACGCAGGATTTGTGTTTTGCCCGAGCAAAAGGCAGATCGATCCGGGCAAGGCGAAGAAACTGTGCGTGCTGCTCGGCAGCAGTATCAAGAAAGTCGGCGTGTTCGTCAACCAGAAGAGGGGCGATATCGAAAAGATAAAGGGCGAATGCGGCCTTGACGTGGTGCAGCTGCACGGCGATGAAGCCCCGGGCGAATGCGCCTATGATGGATGCGAGGTATGGAAGGCGATACGCGTCAGGGACGAAAAAAGCCTTGCCGCGATGGAGGAATATCGGGTAGACAGGTTTCTGCTTGACGCATACAGCGAAAACGCGTACGGCGGCACGGGCAAAGCGTTCAACTGGGACATACTCGGCGCATATAAAGGAAAAAATGATATCGTACTCGCGGGCGGCTTGAACCCTCTGAACATCGAAGCGGCGATTCGGACGGTCGCGCCGTATGCGGTGGACTTGAGCAGCGGCGTCGAACACAACGGGAAAAAGGATTTTGATAAAGTAAAAGATCTGATACAAAAAGTGAGGGCATGCGATGAATAGAAAAGGATATTTCGGAGATTACGGCGGTATGTTTGTACCGGAGACTCTGATGCATTCGCTTCATGAACTGGAAGATGCATATGAAGCGTCAAAGCAGGACGAAACATTTCAGCAGCAAAAGGACTATTATCTGAAAGAATACGCCGGCCGGGAGACGCCGCTGTATTACGCGGAGGAGATGACCAAAGCGCTGGGCGGCGGCAAGGTCTACTTAAAGCGCGAGGACCTCAACCATACGGGTTCGCACAAGCTCAACAACGTGATCGGGCAGATGCTGCTGGCAAAAAAAATGAACAAAACGAGGATCATCGCCGAGACGGGCGCCGGCATGCACGGCGTGGCGACTGCGACAGTCGCGGCGCTTTTCGGGATGAAATGCGAAGTTTACATGGGCAGAGAAGATGTTGAACGTCAGGGCCTCAACGTGTTTCGCATGCGGCTGCTGGGCGCGGACGTCCATCCGGTAAAGACAGGGACAGCGACGCTGAAAGACGCGACGAGCGAGGCGATACGCGACTGGGCCGCGAACTATCAGGACACATATTACGTGATCGGATCGGTTGTCGGGCCGCATCCGTATCCGCAGATGGTGCGCGATTTTCAAAGCGTGATCGGGCGGGAAACGAAGCGGCAGATGCTTGAAAAAGAAGGCCGGCTGCCGGAGTACCTGATCGCGTGTGTCGGCGGCGGCAGCAACGCGATGGGCCTGTTCTATCCGTTTGCCGGCGACGCGGATGTCCGCATGTTCGGCGTCGAGGCGGCAGGGCTTGGCATCGACACGCCGATGCACGCGGCGGCGGTCGCCAAAGGAAGTCCGGGCGTGCTGCACGGCATGCTGTCGTATTTTCTGCAGGACGGGGATGGTCAGATACTGCCGGTACATTCGATATCCGCAGGCCTCGATTATCCCGGCGTCGGCCCCGAGCACGCTTATTTTCACGACAGCAAGCGGGCGGCCTATGTGGCGGTAACGGATGACGAAGCGGTGGAAGCGTTCAAATTTTTATCGCGTACAGAAGGTATCATCCCCGCGCTCGAGAGCGCACACGCCGTGGCCTATGCGATGAAGATGGTACCGGGTACCGAAAAAGGCGATATCATCGTCGTCAATATCTCTGGCCGCGGCGACAAGGATGTCGAAATCGTAGCCCGGCATATGGGGGTGGATTTGAAATGACACGTATCGGCAATAAATTTTTAAACCTTAAAAAAGACAAGGAAAAGGCGCTGGTCCCTTTTTTCTTCGCGGGCGACCCTGACTTGAAGACGACATACCAGCTTGTTTTGGCGGCTGAGAGAGCGGGCGCGGACATCATCGAGCTTGGCATACCGTATTCGGACCCGCTGGCGGACGGGCCGGTCAATCAGGCAGCCTCCGCCAGGGCGTTGAAAAACGGCATCCGGCTGAAAGACATTTTTTCGCTGGTGGAAGACATCAGAAAAGTATCGAATATACCCATAGCGTTTCTTCTGTATTTCAACTGTATTATGCAGTACGGGATGACGCGCTTTCTGTCGGACTGCGTGAGCGCGGGCGTCGACGGCCTCGTGATACCCGACCTGCCGTATGAAGAGAGGGAAAGGTACAAACCCGTATTTGCGCAGTATAACGTCGATATCATACCTCTGGTCACGCCGGCGTCAAAAGAGCGCATCAAAAAGATCGTCGCGGATTCCGGCGGATTCGTATACTGCGTCACGTCTTCGGGCGTGACCGGAGTCAGGAGAAGTTTCGGCACCGATTTTGCGGCGTTTATGCGCGATGTGGCACAGTTTACCGATACGCCGAAAGTTCTGGGTTTTGGCATCTCGACACCCGAACAGGTCGCGGAGCTGAAAGAGCATGCCGAGGGCGTGATCGTCGGCAGCGCGATCGTCGCTCTGATGGCAAACAGCAATCCGGCAAATCTGATCGGCGATTTTTCCGGGTTCGTTGCGTTGCTGAAAAGCGCTTTGAGATAGGACTCTGATATATTCCCTAAGAAATATTTGGTGCCTGCCAGAACATACGGCTTTTTGGACAATCATATACATATATGGTTTCATCGAGAAAATAAGCGTATAATATTGGTGGTAAGGTATTTTTTATGCAGTATACTGCGCCAGAAAATATTTAAAGGAGTCGATTCCCATGTTAAAAGAATTCAAAGCTTTTATCTCAAAAGGCAATGTGCTTGATCTGGCGGTCGGCGTCATCATCGGCGGCGCTTTTGGAAAGATCGTCGCGTCCTTTGTGGCCGACATCATCATGCCTTTGGTCGGCGTCATCGTAGGCGGCATCAACATTTCGGATCTGAGTGCCGTTGTCGGTAGCGCAACCATCACGTATGGCATCTTTATACAAACCGTGGTCGATTTCTTCATCATCGCTCTTTGCATCTTTTTGTTCATCAAACTGATCAGCAGTTTCAAGAA
Organism: Eubacteriales bacterium; assembly: GCA_028711205.1. Lineage (GTDB taxonomy): Bacteria > Bacillota > Clostridia > Christensenellales > SZUA-584 > JAQTSP01. The sequence goes on from JAQTSP010000059.1 coordinate 10,052, forward strand.
AGAGAAACCAAAAGAAGCGGCGCCGCCGCCGGAACCTTCAAAGGAAGAACAGCTGTTGACACAGATCAGGGATCTCTTAAAAAACAAAAACTAAACGGGCAATAACACGGCCGCTGGCCGCACAAAAAAATCCACCATGCCGCCGTATCGTTTATAAAAGGCCAGCGGCGATATTGTAAAACGATTATTGTGACCGCGTTGTTGTTTATTCAATATCATATATGATATGATAGACATGCCCGAGCAGACGATGCTGTCACTGTTTTGTATGGGCTTTAAGCGTCAAGATATATGAGGAAACAGACTATGAATATGCAATTTATAAAACGGATACCGACCGCGGAAGAGATACAGGATCAGATTCCATTACCTGATCATATCAGAACTATCAAGCAAAAAAGGGACCGTGACATCCGCAGCGTCTTTGAAGGCAAGAACAGCCGGTTCATACTGATCATCGGCCCGTGCTCTGCCGATAACGAGGGTTCCGTATGCGAGTATATCAGCAGGCTGGCAACCGTGCAGGACAAGGTGAAAGAGAAGATCATTATCATTCCCCGAATCTATACGAACAAGCCAAGGACGACGGGTGAAGGATATAAGGGCATGGTGCATCAGCCCGACCCCAATAAAGAAACGGACCTCAATGAAGGCATCAAGGCGATACGGCGGCTGCATATCAAAGCGCTCAGCGAATATCACATGCCCGCGGCCGACGAAATGCTGTATCCTGAGAACTATATCTATCTTGCCGATCTTTTGGCATACAATGCGATCGGCGCGCGTTCGGTCGAAAATCAGCAGCACCGGCTGACGGCAAGCGGCGTCAACACGCCGGTCGGCATGAAAAACCCGACAAGCGGCGATCTTAACGTGATGCTCAATTCGATCAGGGCGGCTCAGATCGGCCATACATATATTTACAACGGATGGGAAGTGAAAACGCCGGGAAACCCGTACACGCACGCGATACTTCGGGGTGCGATGAGCACAAGCGGGAAGAATATACCGAATTATCATTTTGAGGACTTGATTTCCCTTGCCAACGAATATAAGAATCAGCAGCTGAAAAACCCGGCAATCATCGTTGACACCAATCACGCGAACTCGATGAAGCGTTTTTATGAGCAGCCGCGTATCGCGAAAGATGTGCTGCGGAGCAGAAAATACGATACGCTTTTAACAGGCATGATCAAAGGCATGATGATCGAGAGCTATCTTGTCGAGGGAAACCAGGGCATCGGCGAGAATGTCTACGGCAAATCGATCACCGACGCGTGCCTCGGGTGGGAGGATTCCGAGCGGCTGATATTCGATATTGCCGAGAACGTGTAAATACATAGAAATTATAAACGCGTTGTTATATCTCGATCGTCTGGCCAGCGCACAGCGGCAGACATTGGCCTTTCATAGCCAGCCCGATTTTACAAATCGCCCCTTGGCCTGTGCAGTGCAGCGGTATCACTCTTGAGATGTTGAGATCGCGCAGATGAGATATTGTGGATTCGATGCGCGACGGGCTTGCATTTTTAAGATGCATGCCTGCAAGAACGGTGTTGATCTTTTTGCCGGGATAAAGCGACAGCGCATATTTCAGGCAGCTTACGACGCCGGGATGGCTGCATCCGAGAAAAATGACCAGTTCGCCGTGCCGCTCTATAACGAGCATCTGTTCATCACCCATGGCGTCTTTTTCAAGGTGTCCGCCCGTGTCCACAAAGAAGTTCTGTGAAACGCCCTCGAAGGATACGGTAACGGGTATGTTGCCGTGCAGCGCAACACCGGGCGCGATAGCCAAGTTTTTTTGGTTAATAGCAAGACTGTTCTTAATGAACACA
>JAQTSP010000060.1 GCA_028711205.1 Eubacteriales bacterium
CGAGAACTTTTCCCCGATAACATTGTGGGAGGAGTATGGTATCACAAGTTATATCCGGGGCAGCGCGCAGCAGCTGATCTGGCACTCTTACTATCTGCTGGAAGAAACGCTGCAATACGAAAAGCCGAAAGTCGTCGTGTTCAATGTGCAAGCCATGAAATATGATGAGCCGCAGAGCGAGGCATACAACCGGATGACCCTGGACGGCATGAAGCTGTCCCGGATAAAGATTGATGCCGCAGAAGCGTCCATGACGGAAGAAGAAAATCTTTTTACATATATCTTTCCGTTTTTCAGATTCCATTCGCGCTGGAGCGAACTGAATGCGGACGATGTTAAATATATGTTTGGCACGGATAAGATTTCCCATAACGGATATCTGATGCGGGTGGATGTGAAGCCCGCGACGCAGACACCCGTGCCGGAGGTACTTGCGGATGACAGCTTCAGTGATGTATGCTATGAGTATCTCGACAGGATGACCGCGCTTTGCAAGGAGAACGGTATCGCGCTCATACTGATAAAATCCCCGAGCATTTATCCGTATTGGTATGACGAGTGGGATGAGCAGATCGTTGACTACGCCGAAAAGAATGGCCTTACATACATCAACTTTCTGGATTTGATGGACGAATGCGGAATCGACATGCGCACGGATACGTATGATTCGGGCCTGCATCTCAACCTTGCGGGGGCCGAAAAATTGTCGACGTATTTTGGAAACATACTGAGAGAGAGATACGGGCTTGAGGATCATAGGGGCGATGCGGCGCTTGCCGAGGTTTGGTCGGAGAAAGTGGATTTCTATTATGACACAAAGGCCGCGCAAGAGGCGGAGCTTGCTAAATATGGTTATTTAAAGAGTCTGACAGTGGATATAAAGGAGGGAAAATGAAAAAGATTATTTGTATCATCGTGGTTTTGCTTTGTACGGTTTGTTTTGTAAGCTGCGGGGCCTCTGACGACAATGCCGTGCTGGTGGATCCCAACGCCTCTGAGGCGAACACGGATGACGCTGCGCACGGGGCTGCAGAGCCTGACGCGTCTGCCCTCGAGGAAGGCGACGCGCTGTATTACGAATCGAACGGCATCAAAATACATGTGTATGATATGGCTGAAGACGTGCTTGACAGCCTGGGGGAACCAAAAGGCACTTTCGAGGCGGCAAGCTGCGCGTATCAGGGGGTGGATATGTTCTATTATTATGATGGTTTTCAGCTGACAGTCAACGAAGTGGATGACGCGGACCATGTGACTGTGATCATGATCGTGGATGACACCGTCTCAATACCGCAGGGCGTCAAAATAGGCAGCACGGAAGAGACGATGCTCCAGTGTATGGGCGACGACTACACAGCATCGGCCGGCCTGTATCAGTTTGTTGCAGGCGACACAACGCTGCAGATTCGGATAAAAGAAGGATGCGTGGCGGAAATGATGTATGTATACACGCCGCAAACATGATATGGATGAGAATGTGCAGGAGCGTCTTGTAATGGTATCAGAAACAGAGAAAGGCGATAAGAAGACACTGGGTATCATAGGCGGAATGGGTCCGCTTGCAACGGCAGACCTGTTTTATAAGCTTATATTGTTGACCAGCGCAGACACCGATGAGGGGCATATCCACATTGTGATAGACAACAACCCAAAAATCCCCGACAGGACAAAAGCCGTATTGGACGGCAGCGACGCGCCGTTTGCATATATTCTTAAGGCGGCGCAGAAGCTGGAACATATGGGGGCGGACATTTTGCTGCTTCCCTGTAATACAACGCATATATTTTATCAGAGGCTCTGCGAATCGGTACATGTTCCGGTCATCAATATGATTGAGGAGGCTGCAAAACAGGTTGCAGCCATGAAGTTCGGGAAGGTTGGCCTGCTTGCAACGTCCGGTACGCTGTATGCAAAACTCTATGAAAATGCGCTGGGAGAATATGATATAGAGACTGTTCTTCCGTCTGCCCGCGGACAAGCAGACGTGATGGCGCTGATCTACAACGGCGTCAAAGCCGGAGCTGATACATTCGATACGGCTGCTCTCAACGAAGAACTTCGCCGGATGATGGCAAAAGGAGCAGAAACATTTATACTGGGCTGCACAGAGCTTCCGGTTGCATTTCAAAAATACGGGATTGCTTTTCCGTTTGTAGATCCGGGAGTGATACTTGCAAAGGCGGCTATTATCCAGGCCGGTTATCCGATTAAGACAATCTGAAAGTGACAGATTGCTGCAGCAAGGCCTTTTTTTAACTTGGTGGTTACGCTTGCCCATTCGCGGAGGGTGTGGTATGATGTGCCCGAGTTGCGATGGTATCTCAACCCAGCAAAGATGGCAAGAATAATAAAATCATCACCTCAATTTGACTTTTGCTGAGTTATATAAATTGCCAAAAAATATATTATAGATATTTATTATTAATTTTTTATATTAATTTTTAAATATTTAGTTTATAATAAAAAAAAAGAAAATCAAAGATTATGGTCAAGGAGTACCATATAAATGTTTCAGGGACAAAGAATAGAAGTATTAAAAAGCATACTCCAGGAAAAAAAATCGGTTGACATCTCAACTTTAACGTCGGCACTTAGCGTGAGCGATGTGACTGTACGTAAATACTTGGATATACTGGAGAGGGAAGGCTTTTTAAAAAAAATGCATGGCGGCGCGATTTTAATCGAAGATACTGATAGAGATGACGATGAATCAATAGCTGAGCTTAATGCAAAGGAAAATATCGCTGAATTAGCACTGACCATGATCGAAGATGGCGACAGCATATTTCTTGGCCCTGGGACAAGCTGTTATTTATTGGCTAAAAAGCTCCATCTGTTGAAAAATATCACCGTTGTAACCAATAATGTCAATGTATTGGAGATAATTGCTCCGGTTGTGAGAAACCTGTATTTTATTGGTGGTGAGATCGTTTGCAGGGATGGCCTTTTGTATTCCTATGGACAAAAAGCACTTACACAGTTAGAGGGCATGTTTGTACAAAAAGCATTTATAACTGTTGAAGGCGTTGACTTGTTCGCAGGATTGACGATCAATGATATTGGGATTTTAGATATAATCCTAAAGGTTGAAGCAATTTCCAGGAAGCTCATTATTATGGCAGACCACAATAAGTTCAACAAAATAGGCTTGCACCATGTTATGCCGATAGATAAGATTAAAATTTATATATCGAACGAACGACTGGATGAGAATTATAAAAAATTCTTTTATGAAAATGACATAAAAATTCTCACATCATATGATATATAGGTAATAAAAATGATTGAAATGCTGAACATCAGCAAACAATTTAATGGGCAGGCGGTTTTAAGGAATGCCAATTTTTCAATTCGGAGCGGTGAAGTCTGTTCTTTATTGGGCGAAAATGGCGCAGGAAAAACGACGTTGATGAAGATTCTTGCCGGAGTATACAGCCAGGATTCAGGGGAAATACTTTTTGAAGGTAAAAAAGTAACGCTCGGATCCATACCTGCCTCACAAAAGCTTGGGATACATATGATTTTTCAGGAATCGCAATTAATCAATTTTTTTTCAACTGAAAAAAACATTTTTCTTGGAAAAGAGATCTGCTTTAAACATACACCCTTTATTAACAGAAAATATCAAATCGAAAAAGCCAGGAATTTACTTGAATATCTACAAATCCACATCAATGTACATACACCCGTGAAAGAGCTTTCGTTTACACAGAAAAAAATGGTGGAGATAGCAAAAGCTTTGTTGTCTGATGTTAAAGTTCTAATTTTTGATGAAGCGACGGCGCCTTTATCTGAACCGGAAATTCAAAAAGTTTTTGAAATTATTGAGAAACTTAAAAAAACAGGGATCGCTATTGTTTATATTTCGCACAAGTTGGAAGAGGTCCTTCAAATATCAGATCGAATCGTCATTTTGAGGGATGGGGAAACGGTTGAGGATATCCCGAAAAATCTAGGTGACATCAATAAATTAATTGAAAAGATGGCTGGCGAAGATTATGTAAACCGCTACCCAAAGTCAAGGGCAAAAAAAGGGAGGAAAACCCTTGAATTAAGAAATGTTAGTAATAAACAAAATACGGTAAAAAATATAAGTATTTATGTGCGAAGCGGAGAAATCATAGGTATTGCAGGATTACAGGGAGCAGGCAAATCCAACCTTGCAAAGTTAATAGTTGGTATGGAAATGGTATCGGAGGGATTGCTTCTAATCAATAATAAACCGTCAGTGCTGAAAAATCCGCACCAGGCAATAAAGAAAGGCATCGCTTATTTTAGTAAATACAATGAATTCAATATTAATATGTTGATGAATACACATTACAATATTACACTTTCAAATCTGAAAAGAGTTACCCGATTTTTCATTATAAGTAGAAACTTAGTAGACCATGTTACGAATTATTTTATAAAGCACTTGAATTTGCGTATCCCCGATAGTAACCTGCCGGCCAAGTATTTAAGCCGAGGTACGCAGCAAAAGGTTGCCATTTCAAAATGGCTGCATGCAGATGCGAGTATTCTTATTATGGATGAACCTTCAATACATCTGGATATCAACTCAAAAGTTGAATTATACAATATTATGAATAAACTCTCCCATAACGGTAAGAGTATATTGATCGCATCTTCCGATTTGCGTGAACTGATTGGAATGTGTGATCGGATATATATTATGTTCAATGGAAAAATTGTTGCCGAACTGAGTGCTGAAGAAGCGAATTCAATCCGGATATTGCAATTTGCGTTTGGGAACTCACCCAAATCAATTTTTTAAAATAAGTATTATTTATTGCCATTGCCGGGGTTGTGTTTGACATGGCTCTCCTTTAACTCGTTGAGCGTCTTACGCATGCTTTCTCATACAAGCCCCCTGTTCTCGATTAATGTATTGCGGCAGTACTTGGCATGAATATGCCAAAGAGCACATGCAAAGTTATTTCGAGGAATATCGCTGCCGATTAACCGGCGTTTCATTAGAATTGCGTTTTTTTGACAGACTGTTATTGCTGTGGTATCAGCTTCTGATTAATCAAGTAAAAAACCAAAATAATATAGTAAATATTATTTGACATTATTATTTTTATATTGTATAATGCCCACAAGATAAGAAATAATAATAAAACAAAACAAAATATAAATTAAAAATAATGAATAATAAATAAATTAAAAATAAAAAATTATTATATAAAACCAAATTCTAAAATAATTTACATAATGATTGGAAATTAGGGAGGAATTGGACTTGGAAATTTTAAATATTAACATAGGGATATGTTTTTATAGAAGTGCTGAATAAAAATATTTGGCATAAGTTCCTTCTGGCGAGTTTATGGTGGTACTCGCGTAACAACAACCACCAACCATAATACATATTTTGCCGAATCGATAGCATAACCGACGGGTCAGGATATCAGCATAGGAGTTGTAGATTCCGGATGAGGAGCCACATTTGATGTTGATCTGTATTCAATATCAGAAGAGATTGCTATCGTGGCTGATAATTTCTTATTGAGTATAAAAAATCGAATGTAATACGATCAAAAAGATCGAATTTTAAGAAAGGATAATATTATATTGGCTGATAATTTCTTATTGAGTATGACAGGAATTTCAAAACATTTTGGTGGTGTACAGGCTCTTGAAAACGTTGATTTTGAAGTTAATAAAAGTGAGATCGTTTCAGTTGTTGGGGAAAATGGCGCTGGGAAATCCACCTTGATGAAAGTTCTTTTAGGTATCAATCACCCTGATACCGGGGAAATTGTATTTAAAGGAGATGTGGTAAAAATTTCGGCGCCTCAAATTGCATTAGATATGGGGATTGCCATGATACACCAGGAAATCAGCTTAATACCAGATCGAACGATTGCAGAAAATATTTGGTTAGGCAGAGAACCGATGTCATTTGGCTTTATTAATTGGAAGAAGTTATATGAAAATACAGAATTTTTATTTGAGAAAATGAAAATAAAACTCAATCCGAAAACGATAGTAAGAAATTTAAATGTTGCACAAATGCAAATGGTTGAAATCGTACGCGCTATTTCATATAATTCAAAAATTATCATCATGGATGAACCCACGTCGGCTTTAACAGATGTTGAGGTAAAGCAGTTATTTGGTTATATAAGAGATTTGAAAAATAAGGGTGTATCTATTATCTATATTACCCATAAACTTGAAGAGGTTTTTGAGATTGCGGAAAGAGTAGTCATATTAAGAGATGGTAAACGTGTGGGATCAAGTGTTATAAAAGAAATCACAAAAGAGAGATTAATATCCCTTATGGTTGGCAGAGAATTAAAAAACATTTTTCCTAAAGAATTTTTTCCCATAGGAGAAGTTGTTTTAGAAGCAAAAAACCTTACACGACACAATGTGTTTAAAAACATTAGTTTTAGCGTAAAAAGCGGGGAGATATTAGGGATTGCGGGCTTGATGGGAGCTGGCCGTACTGAGGTAATGAGAGCTTTATTCGCGGTTGATAAACTTGACGATGGAGAAATCTTATTAAACGGAAAAAAAGTTCATTTTAATACACCTAAGCAAGCAATAAAAAAAGGCTTCGGTATGGTCATGGAGGATAGAAAGAAATTCGGCCTTGTGTCATGCCGTTCACTCATGGAAAATATTTCTTTGGCGAACTATAGCCGATATAACAAGGGGCCGTTCATCAAACGAAAAACTGAAGTAAAATTATGTAAAGATATGATCGAAAAAGTTTCAATAAAAGCGTACTCCTATAAACAAAGAGCGGATTCGCTTTCAGGCGGTAACCAACAGAAGGTTGTCGTTGCGAAATGGTTGATGACGCAGCCAAAAGTTATGATACTGGATGAACCTACAAGGGGTATTGATGTTGGTGCCAAACGTGAAATATTTAGAATTATGACACAGCTAGCAAAAATGGGGATGGCGATAATTATGATATCGTCTGAATTGCCGGAAATACTTGGTATGAGTGATCGGATTATTGTTATGCGTGAGGGAGAACTATGCGGCGAAATAGATAGAAAAAACGCAACGCAGGAATCAGTTATGACACTAGCTTTTGGAGGAAAAAATTGATGAATAATAGAGAAAATAAAGAAATAGTCGGTAATGAAAATTATATGAGAAAATTAAGTGATAGTATAAAAAATAATTTTAAGCAATACGTGGTGCTATTTATACTCATTTTAATGGTTGTTGTTTTGTCTATTGTGAAGCCCATATTTTTAAACACTGAGAATGTTGCCAATGTTATGCGGCAAGTATCGATCAATATGGTGCTGGCAATGGGAATGACTTTTGTTATACTAACCGGCGGGATTGATCTTTCTGTTGGCGCAATTGTTGCTACTGCAGGTATTATTTGCGGCGGTGCTATGAAGATGGGAATGACCATTCCGACTGCAATAATTTTAGGCATATTAACAGGCGTTATTTTTGGTGCTATTAACGGGATTGTGATTGTCGGATTTAAACTGCCACCATTTATCATGACAATGGCAATGATGCAGATGGCAAGGGGCGTTGGTTATTTATTGACGAATGGGAATCCGATTACGACCTTTCCGGATGCATTTATTGAGATATCAAAGGGAGGCATTGGAGGGATCATTTATTATCCTATATTAATAATGACAGGCGTCGCAATAATATCAAGTGTATTGTTAAATTTAACAAAATGGGGAAGGTATATCTATGCAGTCGGGGGAAATGTAGAAGCTGCAAGAGTGTCTGGAATCAATATTAATCTTGTTACCAGTTTAGTTTATACATACAGTGGATTAATGTCGGGAATTGCCGCAGTGCTTCTTGTATCCCGCGTTAATGCAGCTCAACCGCAGGCCGGTGTTTCCTATGAATTGGATGCAATTGCCGCAGCCATCATTGGAGGTACGAGTTTTAGCGGAGGGATAGGGAAAATATTCGGAACGGTTCTAGGTGTTTTCTTGGTCGGTATTATCAATAACGGCCTCAATCTCCTGGGTATTAACATTTATTGGCAGATGATAGCAAAAGGGTTTGTAATTATGCTGGCAGTGATTATAGATACAATGACTAATAAAAAAGAACAATGATTATTAAATAAAATCTCACTTAAAACTAATTGTACAAGATGTATTCGTGTAAGGGCATAAGCCTATACATGTAATATAAGAATATCTTGTGGTATAGCAAGATATTTGCAAAAAAATTATTATTAAGGAGAAAAAAATGAAGAAAATAGTTGCATTAATTATGGGGATTTTGCTTGCTGTGGTGTTTTTTGGAGGTTGTCAAACTGATACTACAAGCGGCGAATCAGACACTCAAAATGAGTCTGCTGACTCTGAAGGTACTAAGTATTTAATAGGTTTTGCAAAAGGAACAGATACCCCGTGGATGGCGATACTTGAAGCTGCACTTGTTGCAAAGGCTGATGAACTGGGTGTTGAGTTAATATTGACAAGTGCGGGAAGTCATGCAGACAAACAGATTAGCGATGTGGAATCATTGTTAACGCAAAATGTGGATGCAATCATTATGAATCCAATTGACAGGGAGGCATGCGGTGTTATTGTTGATACGATTAAGGAAAAAGGCATACCGTTAGTGGAAGTCAATACATTTACAACAAACGAAAACTATGACGTATATGTTGGTTCACCGGAGGAACAAGCAGGCAATTTGCAAGCGCAATGGCTGATAAATAATATTGGGGCAACAGGCAACCTATGCATACTTTATGGGGAAATGGGTTCTTCAGGACAAATCGGAAGAGAGGCGGGGCTTCTTGAAGGCCTTGGTATAACTGTAGATTCAGAGGATACAGATAAGTGGATAGTATTGGCTGCCCAAACTGCGAACTGGGTTCGCGCAGATGCGAAAAGAATTGCCGAAGATTGGTTAATGGCTTACGGTGATCAAATTGATGCGATATGCGCGCAGGATGATGAAATGGCAATGGGTGCGCTCCAGGCTGTACAAGAAAAGAATTTAGAAGATAAGATCAAGGTGCTTGGAATTGATGGAATGCAAGAATCGGTAATATCTGTCGGCGAAGGTGGACAGGCAATGACTGCTTTGCAGGATGCAGTGGCACAGGGAGAGACGGCTATAGAAGTAGCTGTAAAACTGTTAAATGGAGAAGAAGTGGATAAAGTCGTTGATATACCTTTTGTAGAAATTAATGAAACAAATTATGAGGACTTCTTGGAGTAAAATAGAAATTTGGTCAAAGGCTGAATAAGAATAAGAGTCAATAAGTTAAAAAATTGTTTAAGCGGATGAAGCAACGAAACATGAATATGTTTCGTTGCTTGGATTTCCGGGGCCCCCGGCGACGCGTAGCGTTATCGAGATGGTCACCCAAAAAATTTGAACAAAGTATTTTGCGGTAAGGCGTCGGGAATTAGGGCAATAAGATTGACACGCAGTCTGCCGCCGTGAATTTTACAGACACAAAGGACGTCTGCAAAGGTAAAAGCCTATCACGGCAGCACTCCAAGTGAACCTGCGGCCAAAAGTCTCTTCCTGAGAGAAAAAAGGAACCCTTAATAGTAGGTAAGTATTGCGATGAGGGCTGTATCAGCCTTAAAATGGTCAGAAGGCACCGGGTGAATTATAAATAAAACAATAGTTTTTAAGAAACCGAAATACATCATGTGAGGAAATAAAATTATGGTATATCCAGTTAAGCCGCCCTTTGCGTTGAGGGCGATAGAGGAAGGTTTAAAAGATAAGGTTGTTATCATAACCGGCGGGACATCCGGTATTGGTAAAGCGTGCGTGGATGTGTTTGCGTTCTGTGGATCAAAGGTCATTATTGTCGGGAGGAATGCAGAAGCCGGCCAGGCAATTGAAAAGGAAGTCACAAAAAAATATGCTGGCGAATGTAAATTCATCAAATGCGATGTTAGCAATGAAAACGAGGTCATTTCGCTGATCAATGCGGCTGTTGATATTTTCAAAGGTATTGATGTCGTGGTGAACTGTGCAGGATATTTCCCTGACCAGGTACCGGTAGACCAAGTCTCTGTTCAGGATTTCAAGGATATCCTTCAAACCAATGTGGTTGGATTATTTGCTGTTTGCAAATACGTTCTGCCGTATTTACGGACATCCAAAGGCAATATCGTCAATATTGGCAGCTCGATCGCAACCATTGGCGATGAAGGCGCAACGACATACTGCGCGACCAAAGGTGCGGTGGAGTCTTTTTCGAAGACGCTTGCGATCGACGAAGCCAGAAACGGTGTGCGTGTCAATGAGATAAAACCCGGGAATATCTGTAATGAAATGTTTGCACGGTATGCCAACCAACGCTCGGATGCGGATGAGTTTTTGGAATACAACAATAAACTGCAATGGATGAGCCGCGGCGGCGCATCGCAGGAAGTGGCGACAGCCGTTGCCTTTCTTGCAAGCGAATGGGCAAGCTTCATTACCGGGGCATCGCTGATGGTGACCGGTGGATATGACTTTGGTGAGGGCATCAAGCAGCCGATCTTCAATTGGGATACGCAGGTAAAAAAATAGCATATCAGGGTAAAAAAGATCGAGAGCAATAATTATTTAATACTAGCGATTATTGATTTGCCTCGGGTGGATTATCGAGTATTTTTGTTTGAATTTGGTGTTTGTAGATTCATGGATACGGTGATCTGCCCGACGGCTATTTTTAAAGTGATTAAGAGGATAATATGTCTGATTTATGTATAAAAATCAACTTAAGGCAATTTGAAATTGACGGCGAAGCAATTGTCGTTATCGACCGCCACCAGCCGGGGCAGCCGGCATTTGGCCGCATCAGTATCGATTCAGCCATATCTGAAGACGAAATATGTGCCATGGCAAAAAACATGTCGTTTAAGTGTATTTCAATGGGGCTGCCTTTTAGCGGCGCGCATGCTGGTATAAAACTACTCAATTTTGATGATAGTGAAAAAGCCATGTACATGCTGGGCAGAGAATTAGCAAAAATGGATATTTTACCGGATATGTGGTGCGCTTTGCCCGGATTTCATATCAGCAGCCCGGCGATGGAAGCGTTTGTTGCGGGTTGCGCCGAAATCAAAGGATGGGACATCGCCAGATTGGCGGTGACAGGGAAGAATGTCAGCCGTTATTGCACGTATAATGCCTATGGCGCCGTATATTGTATTGAAGAGGCTATGATGCATTTTAATGCAAATAAAAAAATGGAGGCTATAACAGCAATTGTAGAAGGTGTGGACGACCAGGGCGGCAGCATGATTCGCCTTCTTATCGAAAAGGGAGTCACGATTTTGGGGATGAGTGATCGTACTGGCGCGCTATATGCGAATAAAGGCATCGACGGTGATATTATGAGGCAGGTGATGTTTGGAAATAAGAAGATAAATGAATTGTATGAGCAATTAAAAGATATGGAAGTATTCAGCGGCCCGGAGGGTTTGCTTGACAAAGGTGCAGATATACTGGTTTTGACAGATAGGATGTGCATTAAACAAACAGATATTGAGTATTTAAAAGCGGATATCATATGTGAATGTACAAATAATAACCATATCAGGCCAGAAATTAAAGAAGCCATCAATGAAAAAGGTATATTTATTATTCCGGAAACAATCATTAACACGGGCGATATTCTATCCGGTTACCAGGATTGGCTAATGGATAAGAAGAATGATATGATGTCTTTTAGAGAAAAAGATGAACGCATAAAAAGATTTATTAAATTTGTTTTATACAGGAATATTGCAAAGTTATGTAAAAGGCACATAAAGGATAGCGGCGCAGGGCTGCATCAAAACGCTTTTATCGAGAATAAGGGTATGCATGATCATCAAAACGAAAAAGCGTGCAATTAAGTCAATGCCCGCTCATTGTGAAATCTTAAGTATG
>JAQTSP010000254.1 GCA_028711205.1 Eubacteriales bacterium
CTCATCTACCTGCTCGTCAATATATTCTCCGCCACATTCTTCCTTTTTGGCCTCGCGCTGCTGTATAAGCAGACGGGCACGTTCAGCCTCACGCTGTTGGCCGGCATGCTCCCGGGCCTCGAGAATACAGGGGCGCTCAACCTGCCGTATGCGCTGATACTAACCTCTGTCTGCCTCAAGGCCGCGCTGATGCCGCTGTTCTCGTGGCTTCCCAAGGCGCACGGCACGCCGAGCTCTCCGTCCGTCGTGTCAGCGGTGCTCTCGGGGCTATATGTCAAAAGCGGCATCTACCTGTTCATCCGCTGCCAGAACGCCTTTAGCATCATCGACACAAGCACGTTCTTCCTGATCGCCGGTATTATCACAGCCGTGGTCGGGTTTGTCTTCGCGATCGCCCAGAGCGACATCAAGCTGATACTCTCGTACCACACCGTGTCGCAGCTTGGCCTCATCATGATCGCGGTCAACATGGGCGACGAGACGGCGATGTGGGGCGGCACGTACCACATCATCAACCACGCGATATTCAAATCGTGCCTGTTCGTCGGCGCCGGCGTGATCATCGACGAATACAAAACGCGCAACATCTACGAGATCAAAGGTGTCTTTAAACGCATGCCGCTCGTCAGTATCGCGATGATCGCCGCAATCTTGGGCATCACGGGCGCGCCTCTCTTTAACGGCAGCATCAGCAAATACCTGATCGCCCACGGTTTCTCGGGTGCGCTTGGTGATATCGCGCTCGTTGTCATCAACATCGGCACCATCGTGTCGTTTGTCAAGTTCAGCGGCATATTTTTCGGCGACACAAAAATCAAAGCCGCTGTCTATAAAAACCGTACCTTCGTCTGCATGGCGCTCGGCGCCATCTGCCTCGTGTTCGGCGTGATGGGAGCGCCCATCATCAGGGCGCTGTTCGGCGTCACCGTCACGATCGACGCCGCCGGATACGTGCAAAAGAGCCTTGTGTATTTCGCCAGCATCGGCGCTGGAATACTGATCTACCGCTATCTTGTCCGCGGCAAAGCGTACTGGCAGCATGTCCGCGCGATCGACCTCGGGTTCAACGCGATCGCGATGACCGTCGTGCTGTTCTTCTGTGTGCTGACGGGGTATTTGTTTGTGATGTAGGAGAGTTTTATATTTTTTTCTTCAATTTCTGCAAAAGAATCCAATCCAAACTTAATAAAAGGACTTTACTTCAAGCCTATTGTGGCGAAAAAACGATTGAGAAATTAAATAGATTGAGAAAAAATATCCAGAATTAATTAATGGCTTTTCGACTTGGCAAATACAATATTGTTACCTGCAGGAAGAATGGGCAACAAAGAATAATCAAAATGATTGTTAAGACTCTATCTCCGCCCGCGCCTTCACCGTCAGCCCGTCAAGCACCAGCCCGTACGACATGTCGATCATCTGGCGTATCACGTCGTCCGGCACGTCGCCGCGCAGGTATACCGAGTTCCAGTGCTGTTTGTTCATGTAATATCCGGGTATGATGTCGGGGTATTGATCGCGCAGAGACTGCCCGAAGGAAGGCTCGCATTTTAAGGTAATGATCGGGTTTTTGTGGTTATCCTCGCCTTCAAGCGCAAACATCTTGCCGCCGACCATGTACCGCACCGCCTGCCACTCGATCTTATATTCCTTTTGTGCGCCATTTTTCGCGAGACAATATGCATCCAGCCATGGATATTTCATTACCTCAAAGCCTCCCATCATATCATCGAATATCATTTATAAAGTCTATTATATTAAAATGTGTCCCGTTTTTTTCTCAGCATATCGCCAGGGCTTAAGTCATATGGGCAGCTGATATAAAGCGCTTCCTGCGCGTGCGGCGCGCTCTGCCTGCGCTCTCCCGTTTCGGTGAATATGCTGTCTACTGTGAATGTACCACTGATATGCGGTGAGAGTACGTCGAGTTCGTCACCAGCCAAAAACTTACCGCGCTGCTCGATCAGTATGCGCCCCTGTGCGTCTTTTCCGCCGCGGACGATGCCCACGAAATCGTACAGGCGCTGCGGTACGTTGCGCTC
Source organism: Eubacteriales bacterium (assembly GCA_028711205.1). GTDB lineage: Bacteria > Bacillota > Clostridia > Christensenellales > SZUA-584 > JAQTSP01. Next base: position 2,043 of record JAQTSP010000254.1, read on the forward strand.
TGTGTCCTGCCCCTGCTCTCTCGGGTTGCCGTAATAGAATCCTGTCGTGAACGCGCGGCTGCCCGCTTTGTTCACCTCGTCCAGGAGCGTTTTGTCAAAAGCCTTTCCGGCTTTGATATCGTCAAGCGCACGCCGGTATGCGTTCACCACGCACCCGACATAATACGCCGACTTCATGCGCCCTTCGATCTTCAGCGATGTCACGCCCGTGCTGATGATGTCGCCCAGATGCGGGAGCATGTTGAGGTCTTTGGAGTTAAAAATATACGTGCCGCGGTCGTCGGCATACACTGGGAAATATTCGCCGGGGTATCCTTGTTCGCTCACGTGGTATTCCCACCGGCAGGGCTGCGCGCACGCGCCCTGGTTGCCGCCCCGGCCCGTAAAGAAGTTGCTGAGGAGACAGCGCCCCGAATACGATATGCACATCGCCCCGTGCACAAACGCCTCGAGCTCGAGAGCTTCCGGCGTGTTTTTTCTGATACCCGCGATCTCGTAAAGCGACAGCTCGCGCGAGAGTATGACGCGCTCTGCGCCCATATCGTGCCAGAACGCGGCGCTGCGCCAGTTTGTCGTGTTGGCCTGCGTGCTGATATGCACGGGCACATCCGGCGCCACGTTCTTCGCGATGCGCAGCACGCCCGGATCGGATATGATGAATGCGTCGACTTTGGCATCCCTGAGCCCTTCGATGTACTCTTCAAGCCCGTCAAAATCGCATTCATGAAAGATCGCGTTCAGCGTGATATACAGGCGCCGCCCGTGGCTGTGTACATAATCCGCCGCGTATTTCATCTCATCCAATGAAAAATTGTCCGCAAACGCCCGAAGTCCGTATGTTTTGCCGGCCGCATAAACGGCGTCCGCGCCAAAATATATCGCCGCCTCAAGGCTCTCCCTGCCT
>JAQTSP010000255.1 GCA_028711205.1 Eubacteriales bacterium
AACAGGATAAACTGACAAAACAGGTCGCCGAAGAAAGAAAAGATAAACAAAAAGCAGACTTGCTGAAAAACCTTTCAAAAGTTTCTCTTGACGATTTCTTCAGCCAGGTTGAAGAGGGTAAAATCAAAGATTTAAATATCGTCATTAAGGCGGATGTTCAGGGATCAGTGGAAGCCGTCAAGCAGGCGCTCGAGAAGCTTGCCAACAAAGAGGTCAGAGTCAAGGTGATACATGCCGGTGTCGGCGCGATCAAGGCGATGGACGTGATGCTCGCTTCCGCATCCAACGCCATCATTATCGGGTTTAACGTCCGCCCGGACAGCATGGCCAGACTCGAATCCGAGAAGGAGAAGGTCGAGATCAGACTGTACCGCGTCATATACAAAGCGATAGAGGACATCGAGCTTGCGTTAAAAGGCATGCTTGCACCGGAATATAAAGAGGTCGTGCTGGGCCACGCCGAGGTCAGAACGATATTCAACGTGTCAAGCATCGGTACGATCGCGGGCTGTTATATATCGGACGGAAAGATTACGAAGAACGCTTCCGTCAGGCTGCTGCGTGACAATGTCGTCGTACACGAAGGCACCATGTCATCGCTGAAACGGTTCAAAGACGACGCCAAGGAAGTGAATCAGGGTTATGAATGCGGCATCACGCTGAAAAACTACAACGATATCAAGGAGAAAGACGTGATCGAAGCTTACGAGATGCAGGAGATTGAAAGATAGTGCCAAAAGACAGGTTGTCGGGTATTGAATCCGAATTTAAAAGAGCGTTGAGCGATATCATAAGAAACGATATGAAAGACCCGCGCGTGTCTGTCATGACGAGCGTGACACGTGTGGATATATCGCGCGATCTAAAATATGCAAAGGCGTATATCAGCGTGTTCGATAATGAGAAGATGAAAAAATCGACGATCGAAACGCTGACGCACGCGGAACACTATATTAAGAACGAGATAGGGGCGCGCATACGTATCAGGCGTCTGCCTGAAATCACTTTCTTGCTGGACAGCTCTATCGAATACAGCAACAAAATATCCGAGATATTGAAGAAAGTATAAACGATGACATGTAGCTTATCTGACATAAAAAAAGCGATCGGTATTGCGGAAAATATATTGATCATTGCGCACATTCAACCAGACGGTGATACGCTGGGCTCATGTTTTGCGCTGAAAGCCGTCCTTGACAGTATGGGCAAAAACTCTGATATCTGCTGCGAAAGCGACATGCCGCAGCGGTATGCCGAGCTTTTCCCAAAACAATTGCTTTTACAGCCGCAGGGTATCGATAAAAATTATGATCTTGCCGTCGCAGTCGACTGCGCGGACAAATCGCGTCTCGGCAAGGCTCAAAAAGCATTCAAGCGCGCGAAAAATACGATTAACATTGACCATCATGTCACAAACGATCAGTTTGCAAAAATGAATTATATCGCGGAAGCATCGTCGGTCGGAGAGATCATTTTTGAGCTGATGTGCATCGTGGGTATAGAGCCGGATGAACAGATCGCCCGGTATCTGTACATCGCCATATCGACGGATACGGGCAACTTCACATATTCCAACACAGGCAGAAAGTGCCTGTCATACGTATCCGAACTCGTCGAACTGTTTGATCTGCGCGATGTCGCGGACGCGCTGTTTCGGCGGCGCTCGCTTGTGCTGACAAAGCTGATCGCGAGAGCGCTTTCACGTCTTGAAACGTATGAGGACGGAAAGATCGCTTTTGTCACGCTGCTTTCCGGAGATATGAAAGATATCGGCGCGAACGGTTCGGATTGTGAGAACATCGTTGATTTTGCACGAGAGATCGAGGAAACCAAAGTGGCCGTGTTTTTCAGAGAGCTCGATAAGGGCGTGAAGATAAGCTTCCGTTCAAAAGGCGATATCGACGTATGTGCTGTCGCGGCGCTTTACGGCGGCGGCGGCCATTTAAACGCGTCCGGCGCCTGCGCAAGTGGAAACCTCAAGGATATCAGGGAAGCCGTGCTTGCAAGGCTTATAGAGTTGGTATAGTGATGAACGGCGTGATCAATTTTCTAAAACCGCCCGGGATGTCGTCAAACGGAGCGGTTGTGTTTTTAAGAAGATTGCTCGGGGAAAAGACAGGCCACGCGGGTACGCTCGATCCCGGCGCGTGCGGCGTGCTGCCGATATGCGTCGGCAAAGCGACCAAGATATCATCACATCTGATGGGCGGCAAAAAAGAGTATATCGCCGAGATCACTTTTGGGAAAAGTACGGATACCGGCGACAGTTATGGACGCGTGACAGGGATGTCTGATGCGCCTTTCCCCGCGGCAGCCGATATTAGACATGTCCTGAAAAGCTTTATCGGCAATATCACACAGCAAACGCCGGCCTATTCCGCGGTAAAGCACGGCGGAAGAAAGCTATATCAGCTCGCAAGAGCGGGAGAGGACATCCCATGCAAGACACGGGACGTCGTGATACATGATATAACGTATATTGCAAAGACGCGCGATGATGCGCACCTTTTGCGCGTGGTGTGCGGTAAAGGCACCTATATACGCACGCTGTGCGAGGATGTGGCAAAAAGCTTGAATACGCTCGCGTACATGTCGTTTCTTGCGCGTACCCGATGTGCGGGGCTCGATATACGGGACGCATATACGGCAGATGCGCTTATAAACCTTGACAGCGATATCAAAAACACGCTTTTGCCGATGGATGGGTTTTTAGAATATATGCCGAAGATTTCAGCGAGCAGTGATCAAAGGGCTGTTCTTATAAACGGCGGCTGCGTCGCGTGCGATAAAAATGATATAGAAAACGCAAGGATATATATCGACAACGCGTTTATTGGTATCGGCTGCCTAAAAAGTAACAAGCTTAAGATTACGACACTTCTGGTGGGGTAAAGATGGAAAGCATTGCGTTGGAACAAGCGAAAAAAATGAAGATCGGAAG
>JAQTSP010000061.1 GCA_028711205.1 Eubacteriales bacterium
CTGGGTACGATCTCCGCGCCGTATGTCTCTATCAGCGTCTTTCTGTACGGTTTCTGCATATAGGAAACCCGGACCATATATACGATACACTCCAGATCGAACATCGCGCACGCCATCGACAGCGCTGTGCCCCATTGACCCGCGCCCGTCTCTGTCGCGACCCGTTTGATGCCCTCCGCTTTGTTAAAAAACGCCTGCGGCACGGCCGTGTTCAGCTTATGGCTTCCCGACGGATTGGCGCCCTCATACTTATAATAGATCTTTGCCGGCGTGCCAAGCGCTTTTTCAAGCCTGTATGCGCGCACAAGCGGGGACGGCCGAAACGCCGCATAGATCTCTCTGACCTCTTTCGGGATATCGATGTAACGCTCTGTCGATACCTCCTGCTCGATCAATGCCATCGGGAAAAGCGGTGCCAGATCCTCTGGGCCGACCGGCTTTAATGTTGCCGGATGCAGGTATGGCATTGGCTTGTTGGGCATATCCGCAACAATATTATAATACTGTTTCGGCAGCTCATCCTCTGTTAAATAGACTCTGTTTGGTATTTTTTTGCTCATAATTCTAATCTCCTCTCGTGATGTTATTTTCGTTCGCAAAGAATAACATGATTTATCTCGTCTTGCTCATCTAATCTTTCATGGCTCTGTGCCAAAAGAAATGTATTCTAATAGAACTTATGCAACAGTATACGCCATTTGCAAATAAACTGTCAATATTTTTTAGTATATTTTTTGACTGATTGTTTTGAATATTAATGCCTGTTTGCTTCATAATAAACTCTGAATATATTTAATTTCGGGAGAAAGCAATGACTAATAAAAATATAAACAAGTATAAACAGATCAAGGATTATTACCCTGTCGTCAATCCGCACAGCATAGAAGAGGACACGCATATATCTGTCCCGAGCGAAGAAGATATCGAGGAAGCCAAACGCTGGGTCGATGAAACAGAGAAGTGATAACGCCCTCAATCGCCGTCAATCAAGCTGAAACAGCACCGTGTTGATCACGCCCACATATTCGCGCATATAATTGTTAATAACGGTATACCAGGGCGTGGGCGCGGCAAGCCCGAAAGCGTCTATGCCGCAGTTTTTCGCGATCATCACCGCCCGGAAGATATGAAAATCGCTGGTCACGACGGCCGCCGTCTTCAGGTCAGGGTATTCTTGCCGCATGATGTTCGCCGAAAAAGAGAGGTTTTCCTTTGTACTGGTCGATTTCGGCTCGATAGTGATCCTGTCTTCGTCAATACCCAAAGCGACAAGGTAGTCTCTCATCGCCTCTGCCTCGGGCACAGGTTCCGTAGGCCCCTGGCCTCCCGACACGACGCACAGTGCCTCTTCGTACTCTGTCAGGTATTCATACGCCGTATCCAGCCTGTTTTTCAGCGTGCGTGTCAGGCTTCCGTCGGGAAATATGCCGCACCCCAGCACGATCACATAATCCGCTTCTTTTTGCTGTATATCAGCGCCTGCCCCGGCGATGATCAATGCCTCGATCACAACAAACGAGAGTATGCCGATGCAAACAATGACGGTCACGATGATGCGCAGCGCCCTCTGCCTGATGACAGGCCCCGGGCGCTTCAAATGGATCAGCCCGTAGGCGGCGATCACAATACCGGCTGCACCCGGCAGCCAGGTGCCGATCGTGATACCGGTCGAAACGAAAAACGCGGTCATTGTTGCCGCGATACCCAATACGCCGAGTATGATGAGCAATACATAAAACGTTTTTTTCAGCATAATCCTTACCGGTTGCCTGCCGCCCTCACTGTAATAATTATTGGGCTATGCGTCGATATCCTTATCTTTGCCAAACGGTGTGTAATGAATTTCTTTTAAAGTCAGGCCGCGTGCCGGCGCCGTCGCGCTGGCTTTTGTTCTGTCACGGCCGCAAATCACGTCTTTGACGTGCTCGGGCGACACTTTTTTCTGGCCCACGTCGATCAGCGTACCCGCGATGATGCGCACCATGTTGTATAAAAACCCCGACCCCGTCACATCGATATGAATAAACGGCTCATCCGACGTGACCGCAAGCCTGTATACCGTCCGCACCGTGTCTGTCACATCGCTTCCGCTGGCGCAAAAACACGCGAAATCGTGTGTCCCGCGTATATACTCCGCGGCGATCTTCATCGCACGTATGTCGATCCTGCCGTGCACATGGGTGGTGGTGTTCCGGTATATCGCCGACGCGTGCGTATCGTTGTAGTACGTGTAACGGTATGTTTTTGCTTTTGCGGAAAACCGCGCGTGAAAGTCTTTGCCGGCCTCGGCCGATTGTTTGACCCGAATATCCGGCGGCAGCAGCATGTTCATCGCATAGCTTATCTTGTTTGCGGGTATCGTGCAGTTCGTGTCAAGATGCGCGACCTGCGCCTCGGCATGCACGCCGGCATCCGTCCGGCCCGCGCCGTGTATCACCGCGCGCTCGCCCGATGCTTTGCAAAAAGCCTGCTCGAGTACCTCCTGTACGGTGATGCCGTTCTTTTGTCGTTGCCAGCCCGCGTAGTTCGTACCATCGTACTCGATCACCAGTTTAACGCGCATAGCAAAAACCTCCAATCGGCTTGTCAATAGCCCATTGCCGCAAAAACGATCAACCCGGCGACAACGGCCGCCGATATGATATCGGGATAGCGCATGTGCAAAATCTTCATGCGCGTCCTGCCCTCTCCGCCGTGATAGCACCGCGATTCCATCGCGAACGCCAGCTCGTCCGCGCGCCGGAACGCGCTGACAAAAAGCGGCACCAAAAGCGGTACCATGCCCGTCGCCCGGCGGATCACGTTGCCGCTGTCAAACTCGGCGCCCCGCGCTGTCTGCGCTTTCATGATCTTGTCCGTCTCCTCGAGAAGCGTCGGTATAAACCGCATCGCGATCGTCATCATCATCGCAAGCTCGTGCACCGGAAACCGTACCACCTTCAACGGCGCCATCAGCCTTTCCAGGCCGTCCGTCAGCGCGATCGGCGACGTCGTCAGCGTCAGCATCGTTGTCGCCGTGATCAGATAGATCAGCCTGACAGCAAGCCGTATCGCGTTATGAAGCCCTTCTTCGGTCACGCGAAGCACCCAAAACGAAAACAGCTCTGTACCGCCCGAATAGAAAAAAGTGTTGAGCACAAACATCAGCGTGATCACAAACCAGAGCGGTTTGAGCCCCCGCAGAACAAGTATGGCATTGACGCGGGAGAGCAGTATCGTCAAAAACAAAAATGCAAGCACGACGAGATTGCCGACGAGCGTATCCGCCATGAAAATAAGCACGATAACAGCGATCACCAGCAAAAGCTTCATCCTTGGATCCAGCCTGTGTATGATCGAGTCTCCCGGAAAATATTGGCCGAGTGTCACATTCTTAATCATTAGATTTACCCATCATTTTAGTCACACAGTCTTCGAGATCATCAAGCCTGATCACGCTTTGCGGCACTGTCTTGCCTTTGCTTCTCAACCCGGCCGCGATCTTTGCGACATACGGAAGATCGAGCCCGATATCGCGTAGCACCTGCTCGTTTGAAAACACTTTGCAGGGCACATCGTCCATGACCATTTTAGCGCCGTTCAGCACCACGACGCGCTGCGCGTTCTCCGCAAGGTCGTCCATCGAATGCGTGATCATGATGATCGTCTTCCCCTCGCTGTTGAGCCGCGTAATGAGCTGCATCAGGTGACGCCGCCCTTTCGGGTCAAGCCCGGCGACAGGCTCGTCCAAAATCAGCACTTCGGGCTCCATCGCAAGCACGCCCGCAATCGCGACGCGGCGTTTCTGGCCGCCCGAGAGTTCGAACGGCGAGAGCTCTTTGATACCGTCGAAATCGAGCTCCATCAGTGCCATCGCGTGTCTCACCCTTTTTTCCGTCTCGTCCCCTGGCACGCCTATTTTACCCGGCCCGAAGGCGATGTCTTTATACACCGTCTCCTCAAAAAGCTGGTGCTCGGGATATTGAAACACGACGCCGATATGCCGCCTCAGATTTTTTCTGTCGTATCCTTTTTTGCCGATATCTTCTCCGTTTATAAGCACGGTGCCGGACGTCGGCTTCAGCAACCCCGCCATCAGCCCGATCAGTGTCGTCTTTCCCGACCCCGTATGGCCGATAATACCTAAAAATTCGCCGTTTTTGATGCTGACACTGATATCGTCGACGGCCTTGGCCTCAAAAGGCGTTCCCGGCATATATGTATATGTGAGATTTTTCAGCTCAATTGACATATTCTGTCCACCAATTCCTCAATGTGAAGCGGGCACTCGCCCATATCATACCCTTTGTTTTTCAGCCGGTGAAAAAGCGCGATATGCGGCGGAAAACTCAGTCCCGCGCGGGTCATCGCCGCCTCGTTGCTGAAGACTTCTCTCGGTGTGCCGTCAAATGCGATCTGTCCGCCCGTCATCACGATCACCCTGTCGGCATACAGCGCTTCCTCCATATAATGCGTGATGAGTATGATCGTTTTACCCTCTGCATTCAGCGCCGTGATGGTGTCCAGAACCTCTGCCCTGCCCTCGGGATCGAGCATCGCCGTCGGCTCGTCAAACACGATGATCTCCGGATGCATCGCAAGCACGCCGGCAATCGCCACCCGCTGCTTCTGTCCACCCGAGAGCATGTGCGGCGCGCGCAGCTTATATTCGCTCATGCCGACTGCCTCCAGCGCCGTATCCACGCGAAGGCGTATCTCTTTTGGCGGCACGCCGATATTCTCGGGGCCGAACGCCACGTCTTCCTCCACGATCGTCGCGACAAGCTGGTTGTCCGGATTTTGAAACACCATGCCGGCGCACTCTCTGATATCCCAGACCTTGCTCTCGTCTTTTGTGTCCATGCCGGCAACGACAACACTGCCCGCGTCAGGCAAAAAAAGAGCGTTGATATGTTTCGCAAAGGTGGATTTGCCCGAACCGTTGTGCCCGATAATCACGACAAACTCGCCTTTTTTGACCGACATCGTGATACCGGACAGCGCGATCGTGATATTATTTTCGCCGGTATATGAATATGTGACATCCTTTGCCTTAACGATAGCCATATAGATTCCTTCCGAATAGTCTCCCAAAAAGTCTGCGGCATTTGCTGATCTTTAATAATGCCTTTCAATTATACACTAAAAGGCTTCGAAAACAACCTTTCAAAGCCTTTTTTAACAAAATTTAATAATAAACCTTGAAAAACTTTTTAGACAAGTTCTAAAATAACGATCTCTGTTGCGTCTCCGCGGCGCGGGCCTTTCTTGATGATGCGCGTATATCCGCCGCCTGTGCCCAGTTCCTCTGCACGCTTATAATATTTGGGGCCCAGTTCACGAAACATCTTTTCGACCAGCGGATGGTTGTTATCTTTGGTGCGCTGTTTATAATCAAATTTACTTTCGCCGTCTTTTTTTGGTTCCTGAATATCATACAGATACTGCATCAAACGCCTTCTTGCGGCAAGCTTTGAGGGCGAATCGTTGACGACCTCTTTCTTGATCTTTTCACCGTCTTCGGTGACCTTTTTTTTCACAGTCACCGTGTTGGCGTGTTCTTTGACGGCCATCGTGATCAGCTTTTCCGCGATGCTTCTTGCCTCTTTTGCACGCGCCAGCGTCGTCTCAACACGGCCATACCACAAAAGGCCCGTCACCAGGCTTCGCAGCATCGCTTTTCTTTGATCCGACTGTTTATTGAGTTTCCTGTACCCAGCCATAATAGCCTCCTCGTTTCAACCGTACGCACGGCAGACAGACTTTCATCTGCGGCGCACAAAAATTATTTCTTGTATCAGTCATCCAGACGCAATGAGAGCCCCAGCGCCGCAAGCTTCTGTTCGACTTCTTCAAGCGACTTGCGTCCCAGGTTTCTCACCTTCATCATCTCTTCTTCGTTACGCTTGATCAGCTCTTCGACCGTGTTGATCCCGGCGCGCTTTAAGCAGTTATATGAACGCACAGAGAGGTCGAGTTCTTCTATCGTGATCTCCAGTACTTTCTCTTTTTTGTCTTCTTCCGGCTCGACCATGATCTCGACATTCTGCACATGCTCTGTCAGCCCGATGAACTGTGCCAGATGCTCAGATACGATCTTTGCCGCCAGCGATATGGCTTCATCCGGCGCGATCGTACCGTTTGTCCAAAGCTCGATTGCCAGCTTATCAAAGTCGGTAATCTGTCCGACACGGGTGTTCTCCACCGTAAAGTTGACCTTCCTGACAGGCGTAAACAACGAATCGACAGGGATCACGCCGATCGGCATATCGGAAATCTTGTTCCTGTCGGCAAGAACATACCCTCTGCCTTTTTCGACCGTGATCTCCATGTATATGCTGCCGTCTTTATCCAGAGACGCGATATGCATATCGGGGTTTAATATCTCGACATCCGCATCGATAGATATATCACCGGCGACCACTTCTTTCGCGCCGTGGACATCCAATATCAGCGTCTTTGGCTCGTTTACATACATCTTGACCGCAAGGCCTTTTAAGTTCATCACGATGTTGACGATGTCTTCGCTGACGCCGTCCATCGTTGAAAACTCGTGCAGTACGCCGTCGATCCTGACGCGTGTGACAGCCGCACCCGGCAGACAGGAAAGCAGCACCCTTCTCAATGAGTTGCCAAGTGTCGACCCAAAACCGCGCTCGAGCGGCTCCATCACAAATTTCGCGTACGTGTTATCGCTGCTTTGCTTTTCGCATAGTATGTTTGGTTTTTCTATCTCTAACATATATATAACCCTCCCGTTATAGACTTAAAATTTCGAGGGCAACCGCATTTTCCCTACTTCGAATAATACTCAACGATGAGGTGCTCTTCAATTGTCAGGTCGATATCTTCCCTTGCCGGCGCAGCAATCACCCTGCCTGTCAGATTCGCATTATCCATTGTCAGCCAGCTTGGCATCGGGCGCGCTTCGCTCTCTCTTAATTCTTTGAACCTGTCCGTATCCGCCGACTTTTTGCGTATCGTGATCTCGTCACCTTCGCTCACCAGAAAAGACGCGATATCCACTTTTTTGCCGTTGACCAGTATGTGGCCATGCAGCACAAACTGTCTTGCCTGCGCGCGCGAATCGCCGATGCCCAAACGGAACACGACGTTGTCGAGGCGCGATTCCAAAAGGCGTAAAAGATTCTCGCCCGTCTTGCCTTTCATGCGCTCCGCAATACCGTAATATTTTTCAAACTGCGATTCCAGCATACCGTAAGCGCGTTTCACCTTTTGCTTTTCACGGAGCTGCAATCCGTACTCAGATACTTTCTTTCTTCTGCTCTTAGCCTGCATTCCCGGTGGAAGGGGACGCTTTAAAAACGAACATTTCCCCGAATAACACCTGTCGCCCTTCAAGAAAAGCTTAGCGCCTTCCCTGCGGCAAAGACGGCATACCGAGCCTGTATATCTTGCCATATATCAATATCCTCCTTATACTCTCCTGCGTTTGGGCGGACGGCAGCCGTTATGAGGTATCGGCGTCACGTCCTTGATGAGGCAGATCTCGAGACCGGCCGTCTGCAGCGCCCTGATTGCCGCTTCTCTTCCCGACCCCGGGCCTTTCACATACACATCGACATAACGAAGGCCATGCTCCATCGCAGCATTCGCAGCCTGTTCCGCCGCCACCTGCGCCGCAAACGGTGTGCTTTTCCTCGATCCTTTGAACCCCATACCGCCGGCGCTTGCCCATGACAGCGCGTTGCCCGCCGGGTCGGTCATTGTGACAAGCGTATTGTTAAAGGAAGCACGGATATGCGCCTGACCGCGCTCAATGTTCTTCTTTTCCTTGCGTTTTCTTGTCGTCTTCTTTGGTTTAGCCATTGACTATCCTCACTTTCTCTTACCGCCTGATGATCTTTTGGGGCCTTTTCTCGTCCGCGCGTTCTGCTTTGAGCTCTGTCCTCTCACAGGCAGCCCCTTGCGGTGGCGAATACCTCTGTAGCAGCCGATCTCAATCAGCCGCTTGACGTTCATCGTCACATCACGCCTTAAGTCACCTTCGACTTTTAAGTTCTTGTCGATATATTCTCTTAACTTGCTGACATCCGACTCGCTCAAATCTTTGACCCGCGTGTCGGCGTCAACGCCTGTCGACGCTAATATGTTTTGGGAAGTCTTAAGCCCGATACCATAGATATATGTCAGGCCAATCTCTACCCTTTTTTCCCTTGGTAGGTCAACACCAGCTATACGTGCCAATTCATTACACCTCCGAAAATTGTTATATAGAAGCCATACGGATCAGGGACCGTTCCCTGCAGCCGCTCCGTATAAACATTCAACGCTTTACCCTTGAGTCTGCTTATGCTTGGGGTTCTTGCATATGACCATGACCTTGCCATTACGCTTGATCACCTTGCATTTTTCACATATCGGTTTTACCGACGGTCTGACTTTCATTTGTGCTTTCCTCCTTTAGAAATTAGCCCTTGCCACGCCACGTGATGCGTCCACGTTTTAAATCATACGGAGATATCTCGACTGTGACTTTATCTCCGGGCAAAATGCGGATATAGTGCATACGCAGTTTGCCAGATATATGCGCCAATACTTTGTGGCCGTTTTCAAGCTCTACCTCGAACACAGCATTCGGAAATGCTTCCGTTACTCTGCCCTCCATCTCTATCACGTCGCTTTTTGACAAGTTGCTTCCCCCTTTTATGCGTCGTTATAGCTTTTTGATGCTCTGACCGCGCTGCGGATCTCCGCATCGAAAACCCGCGCATTCGTTCTCAGCTTTTCGGCAATACCGCCAAGCACTTCGGGACAAAGCCTTAGGTGCTTCAGCTTCTTTTTCTTTGGCCTGTCTTTTGGCCTTAAGTCTCCATCCGATATATACACATACTGTTCATCAATTATATCCAAAATCACAAAAAATCTTCCCTTGTCTCTGCCGGCGGTCGATACGGCTATCCTTCCTATCTCTACGGGATAATCTACCACATCATTACCTCCTTTATCCACCCCCAAAAAGCCTGTGGCTTTCGGGGACCAGGCCTATGCCAGGGTGAGTATCATGGGGCCCTTGTCTGTCAGAGCCACCGTATGCTCGTAGTGTGCCGACAAACTGCCGTCTTCGGTACACACCGTCCACCCGTCTGCCTTGGTATAAGTCTCTTTGGCACCATAGTTGATCATCGGCTCGATAGCCAGCACCATACCAACCTGAAGCCGCGGGCCCTTGTTGCGGCTTATAAAGTTGGGCACATTCGGCGCTTCATGCAGCGACTGCCCGATGCCGTGGCCGACAAGCTCTCTGACCACCGAAAACCCGGCGCCTTCCGCCGTTTTCTGCACCGCACCCGATATGCTCTGCAGCCGCTCGCCTTCTATGAAAGCTTCCATACCGGCGTAAAACGACTGTTCTGTCACATCAATCAAACGCTTTGCTTCGTCCGTTATCTCACCGACACCGTATGTCTTTGCGCAGTCTCCGTAATATCCCTTGTATTTAGCGCCAAGATCGATACTGATGATATCGCCGCATTTCAGCGCTCTTTCCCCGGGTATGCCGTGCACGACTTCGCCGTTCACCGACGCGCATATCGTGGCCGGGAACCCTCCGTATCCGAGAAACGCAGGCACCGCATGGCTTTTCTCGATGCAGCGTTTTGCTATAAGATCAAGTTCTTTCGTGGTCACGCCCGGCCTTATCGCTTGGCCCACCAGGATCAGGGCTTCGGCCGTTATTCTCCCGGCCGCTCTCATTGATTCAATTTCACGCTGTGACTTGAGTATTATCATTTTTCTCCGTTGATCACAGCCAATATCGCCTTCGTGATGGTGTCTATGCCTCCCGAACCGACAATGTCATGTAATATCCCTCTTTCGGAATAATACTCAATCAGCGGCTGTGTCTTCTCCTTATATACACTGAGGCGCTGCTTGACAATTTCCTCTTTATCATCATCACGGATGAAAAGCGATGCGCCGCACTTCGGACAATGACGGACATCTTGAAGCATCGATTCGTGATAGGTCGCGCCGCATTCGCTGCACACGCGCCGGCCGCATATCCGATGGACCAGTTTGTCGTCCGGCACATAGATATTGATGACGGTGTCCAGCCGGGCAAACTCGTCAAGCGCCTCGGCCTGCGTCCGTGTCCGGGGGAATCCGTCAAGCAAAAACCCGTTTTTTGCATCCGCTCTGCCGATACGTTCTTTGACCATCTCAATGATCACATCGTCCGGCACAAGCTCACCTTTGTCGATATAGCTCTTTGCTTTTTGTCCAAGCGCACTGCCGTTTTTTATCTCTTCCCTCAGCATATCGCCTGTGGAAACATGAGGTATACCATACGCCGCTGAAACCCTGACTGCCTGTGTTCCTTTACCCGCGCCCGGCGGACCAACAAACATAATTCTCATATCATACCTCTCATCAAAAACTCACTCGCTGTTCACATACCTCTACTTCAAAAATCCTTTATAGTGCCGCATCATCAAATGAGATTCAAGCTGCCTTGTCGTCTCGAGCGACACGCTGACCATAATAAGAAGGCTCGTCGCACCAAACGCGGAAGAGAATCCGGCAACCGCGCTGAGTCCCGTGGGAACCGTCGCGACAAGCGCCAGGAACAATGCGCCAAAAAGCGTAATGCGCACGAGTATCTTTTGCAGATAATCCGACGTCGGTTTCCCCGCCCTGATGCCCGGAATAAATCCGCCGTTCTGCTGCATATTCTTTGCCACATCCATCGGATTGAATGTGACCTGTGAGTAAAAGAACGTAAAGAAGAATATTAAGAGCGCGTACAGCACAAGATACAGCGGCTGCCCCGACCCCATCACAGATTCATAGGAAGCTTGCGCTTCAGATGAAATGAGCCCCGTGATCATACTCGGGAACTGTATCAGCGTGATGGCAAATATCAGCGGAAGCACGCCCGACTGATTGATCTTCATCGGTATATGCGTCGACTGCCCGCCATAAATTTTGCGCCCGATCACGCGTTTTGCGTACTGCACCGGTATCCTGCGCTCACCAAGGTCGATAAACGTAATGCCCGTCACGATGACCAGCGCGGCCACAACGACGATCAAAACTGTCAGATACGTCGTGTCGGGATAATCGGTGTTGGCGGCCAATCCCACCAGCTTGATCGCTTCACGCGGCAGCCGCGATATAATGCTGATAAAGATCAGCAAAGATATGCCGTTGCCCACGCCGTTTTCGGTGATGTGCTCACCGATCCACATAATGAGAGCTGTACCCGCTGTTAAGCAAAGAACGATCGTGATATAGTTCAAAATCATCGGCGTGCCTGTCTGTATCACGGCCCCTTCGCCAATCGCCAAAAGCACGCTGATCGACTGTATCAAGCCAAGAATTACAGCGGCGTATCGCGTGATCGACGCGATTTTCTTTCTGCCTTCGGGACCTTCTTTCGAGAGCCGTTCAAGCGGCGGAAGCGCCACCGTCAACAGGTTCATAATGATCGACGCCGTAATGTATGGTGTGATTCCAAGCGCAAACAGCGAAAAATCCGAAAGGCCGCCGCCTGCAAACAGATCATAAAACTGACCCAGTGTGCTGTTGCTGATCTGTGACGCGACAAAATCCGCATCCACGCCCGGAACAGGCACATGCGCACCTATTCTGTAGACGAGAAACATCATCAGCGTATACAGTATCTTTTTCCTGATCTCCGGTACTT